>NZ_JBWKTH010000020.1:0-122110 GCF_059420225.1 Pseudomonas sp. GW821-FHT04D07 | reverse complement strand
TGTGGGAGCCCGGCTTGCCGGCGATGGCGATCTCAAGACCGCTATCGCCGGCAAGCCGGGCTCCTACAGGACGGTGGTGTCTAGACGGAGAGGTAACGGCTGATGGTCGCTTCGTCGACCTTGTCGCGGGTCTCCTCGATGACGAAGCGCCCCTTCTCGATCACCAGGAAGCGGTCGGCGATCTCCAGAGTGAACGACAGCACCTGCTCCGAAACCACGATGGTCAGGTCGCGCAAATTGCGGATTTCCTTCAGGGTCCGAGCGATGTCCTTGATGATCGACGGCTGGATGCCCTCGGTGGGCTCATCCAGCAGCAGCACCTTGGGATTGGTCGCCAACGCCCGGGCAATCGCCAGTTGCTGCTGTTGTCCGCCCGAGAGGTTGCCGCCCTTGCGCGAGCGCATGTCGTGGAGCACCGGGAACAATGCATAGAGGTCTTCCGGCACCTGGCCCCGGGCCGAGGCCGGCAAGCCAGTCTGGATATTCTCCAGCACCGTCATGCTGGGAAAGATCATCCGCCCCTGGGGCACATAGGCGATGCCATGCTCGACCCGCTCGTGGGTCTCGAGCTTCGACACCTCGCGCCCATCGACACTGACCTGCCCGCCCCACTGCGGAAGAATGCCCATCAGGCTCTTGAACAGCGTGGTCTTGCCCATGCCGTTGCGCCCCATCACGGCGACGATTTCCTGCTTGGCCACGGCCAGGTCGAGGTCGTGGAGGATCTGGCTCTGGCCGTAGCCACAGGACAGCTTGTTGACGTTGAACATGCCTGCTTCCTCAATGGCCCAGATAGACTTCGATGACTTTCGGGTTGTTCTGCACCGACTCCATGCTGCCCTCGGCCAGCACCTTGCCCTGGTGCAAAACCGTGACCTTGTGGGCAATGCTCTTGACGAACTCCATGTCGTGCTCGATCACCAGCACCGAACGGCCCTGGCTGATGCGCTTGAGCAACTCGGCGGTCTGCACCCGCTCGTTGACGCTCATCCCGGCGACCGGTTCGTCGAGCATCAACAGGTCAGGGTTCTGCATCAGCAGCATGCCGATCTCCAGCCACTGCTTCTGCCCGTGGGAAAGCAGGTCGGCCTGTTGCTCCAGCAGGTCGCCGAGAAAGATCTCCCGGGCCACCTCTTCCACCCGGGCAATCACCGCGGCGCTACGCTTGAAGAACAACGCACTGAACACCTTGCGCCCGGCCGGATAGGACATCTCCAGGTTCTCGAACACCGTGAGGTTTTCGTAGATCGACGGGTTCTGGAATTTGCGCCCAACGCCTGCGCGGACGATGTTGTACTCGTGCATCCGGGTCAGCTCTTTCCCGTCGAACTGGATGCTGCCGCTGGTGGCGCGGGTCTTGCCGCAGATCAGGTCGAGCACCGTGGTCTTGCCGGCGCCATTGGGTCCGATCACCACCCGAACTTCATTGCGGTCGATATACAGGTTGAGGTTGTCCACCGCCTTGAAACCGTCGAAGGACACCGTCAGCCCCTCGATGGCCAATACCGGTTTGTTCATCTGAAAACCGATGGCGGTCATGGCTGTGTCTCCAGAGAAGGACGTTCAGGAGCTGGAGCTTTCGGCTCGACACGCACGGCCTGCGGCAAGGACGCAGCCACCAGTTGTGAGCGAGGAGAACGCCGCAGCAATCGAGCAAGAGCCTGGCGACCATGACTGTCCCAAAGCCCGGCCAGCCCATTAGGGAAGTACATGACCACGGCAATGAACAGCCCGCCCATCAGGTACAACCACAGTTCGGGAAAGGACTCGGAGAAATAGGTCTTGCCGTAGTTCACCAGCAACGCCCCATACACCGCACCGAGCAACGACATACGCCCGCCGACCGCGGTAAAGATCACCATCTCGATGGACGGCACGATGCCGACGAACGTGGGCGACATAAAGCCCACCTGCAAAGCGAACATCGCGCCGCCAATCGCCGAGAACCCGGCGGCGATGCAAAACACGAATATCTTGAAAGTGGCCACGTCATAACCGGAGAAGCGCACCCGCTCCTCCTTGTCGCGCATCGCCATCAGCAGCCGTCCAAGCTTGGAAGCCAGGACAAAACGGCCGATAAAAATGCAGCCGAACAGCAGCGCCGCATTGATGAAATACAGCAGCAGCTTGGCGTTGTCGGTGCGCAGGTCCCAACCGAGCAAAGTCTTCAGATCGGTGATGCCATTGACCCCACCGCTCAGTCCCTGCTGCCCGACAATCAGCACCGTGAGAATCAGCGCGATGGCCTGGGTGACGATAGAGAAATACACATCCCCGACCCGCCGCTTGAACAGCGCCACGCCGATGATAAAAGCCAGCAGCACCGGCACCAGGATCACCGCCAGCAGCGTGAAGCTGAAACTGTGGAACGGCACCCAGAGCCACGGCAGTTCGGTGATCTGGTTCCAGTCCATAAAGTCCGGAATGCCCGGCGTGGTCTGGATCTTGGTGCTGACCGGATCGGAGGCTTCCAGCTTGAGAAACATCGCCATGCAGTAGCCGCCAACACCGAAAAACACTCCCTGCCCGAGACTGAGAATGCCGCCATAACCCCAGCACAACACCAGGCCAACGGCGACGAAGGCGTAGGTCAGGTACTTGCCGACCATGTTCAGGCGGAAAGCATCCAGGGTCAGTGGGAACACCACGAAAATCAGCAGCGCCAACAGCGCCACGCCGAGCAGGTTCGGCTTGCCCGCCAGCATCTTGTCTAGAACGTTCATCGGCTCGCCTCTACTTGCGCACTTTGATGGAGAACAGCCCTTGGGGGCGCAGCATCAGGATCAGGATGACCCCGGACAGGGTCAGCACCTTGGCCATCGAGCCACTGAGAAAAAACTCCGAGATCGATTGGGTCTGGGCAATCACGAACGCCGACGCGATGGTGCCGAACAGGCTTTGCGCACCACCGAAGACCACCACCAGGAAGGTGTCGACGATGTACTGCGAGCCGGCGGTGGGCCCGGTGGAACCGATGGTGGTGAAGGCCGCGCCGGCCACCCCGGCCACCCCGCAACCCAGGGCAAAAGTCATGCGGTCGACCTTGCGGGTATTGATGCCCACGGCCCGGCTCATCAACCGGTTCTGCACCGTGGCCCGCACATGCAGGCCCCAGCGCGAGCGGTAGAGCAGGACAAAAATCCCCGCCGTCAGCAACAAGGTCAGGGCCATCATGAACAGGCCGTTGCGCGGGATCTCGATGGCGTCCGTGAGGTTGAACGAGCCCATCAGCCACTCCGGTGGCGTGGCACTGACTTCACGGGCGCCGAACACCGAACGGAAGGTCTGCTGCATGACCAGGGACAGCCCCCAGGTGGCCAGCAGCGTGTCCAGCGGGCGTTTGTAAAGGCGGCTGATCATCGCCCACTCCACCAGCCAGCCGATGGCGCCGGCGATCAGAAACGACAGGGCGATGGCGAAGAAAAAATAGTAGGGCTGGAACGCCGGGGCGAAATGGCTGGTCAGGCTCGAACAGACATAGGTGGTGTAGGCACCGATGGTGAGGAACTCGCCGTGGGCCATATTGATGACCCCCATTTGCCCGAAGATGATCGCCAGCCCCAATGCCATCAACAGCAGCACGCAGAACACGGACAAACCGTTGAACCCCTGCATGGCCGCGATGGCACCAAATTCCGATAGCCATTCCATGATGATGGTCTCCTGCTGGGAGGGTGGAAGTAAAAAAACCGCATCTCCGGCAAGCCAGGCGCGTGCAGATACCGTCTTGGTCGTTAACCGCAATGACGACCAAGGCGGTCCCTGTAGGAGCCAGCTTGCTGGCGATAGCGATCGAACGTTATTGGTAACCTTTAGGGAACGGATTCGGCTCGATCAGACCGGACTCGTACACCACCTTGAACTGACCATTGGGCTGTACTTCACCGATGCGGGTCTTACTCCACAGGTGATGGTTGTCGTGCACTTTCACATAGCCTTCAGGCGCGGTTTTCAGCTCGATACCCGGCGAGGCCGCGACCACTTTGTCGACATCGAAACTGCCGGCCTTCTCCACCGCCGCTTTCCACAACCACGGGCCGAGATAGGCCGCCTGAGTCACGTCGCCGATCACCGCATCCTTGCCATACTTGGCCTTGAAGGCCTCGACGAAGGCCTTGTTGTTCGGGTTGTCCAGGCTCTGGAAGTACTTCATCGAGGCATAGAAACCGGCCATGTTTTCGCCGCCGATGCCCAGCAGTTCGTCTTCGGTCACCGACAGGGTGAGCAAGGTCTGCTTGGAAGAGTTGACGCCCGCCGCATTCAATTGCTTGTAGAAGGCCACGTTGGAACCACCGACCACGGCGGCGAACACCACATCAGGTTTCTTCAGCTTGACCTTGTTGATCAGCGAGCCGAACTGGGTGTTGCCCAGCGGGTAGTAGTCTTCACCGACCACGGTGCCGTGCAGCACGTTTTCAATGTGCTTGCGCGCGATCTTCATCGAGGTGCGCGGCCAGATGTAATCCGAACCCACCAGATAGAAGGTCTTGGCGCCCTTGGTTTTGGCAATCCAGTCAAGGCTGGCGAGGATTTGCTGGGTGGCTTCCTGGCCGGTGTAGATCACGTTCTTCGACTGCTCCAGCCCTTCATAGAACGTCGGGTAGTAGAGCAGGCCGTTTTCCTTCTCGAAGATCGGCAACACAGCCTTGCGCGAAGCCGAGGTCCAGCAGCCGAACACCGTTGCCACCTTGTCGTTGACCAGCAGCTTCTTGGCCTTCTCGGCGAAGGTCGGCCAGTCGGACGCGCCGTCTTCCTGGATCACCTTGATCTGCCGGCCAAGGATGCCGCCCGAAGCGTTGATCTGTTCGATGGCCAGGCGTTCGGCCTGGATCGAACCGGTTTCGGAAATCGCCATGGTGCCGGTGGCCGAGTGCAACTGGCCGACGGTGACTTCAGTCGGGGTCACGGCCAGGCCGGTGGTGTTGGCCTCGTCCGCCATCACCCCCTGGCTGAATACACTGGCGGCCAGTAACGACAGGGCCGCCGCTCCCAGCGCCAGACGGCGCGGCAACAGACCTTGGGTGCGGATCAATCGTGGTTCCATGCTGCTACTCCTCTGCGGTGGTGCTGCGGGTTCGCCTCGGGGCGGCCAGCAACGGTGATGGCATCAGCATGGCGGCGCGCGGCAGTGGCCGGTATACGCAGCCTGACGTAAAGGCATACGTCATTTGACGTAGGGAAATTCGCACCAAGCTGGCGCAGGCTAGCGCCCCAGGCCCGCGCCACCTGACCGCCTCACGCGCAGGCACGCGCACGGGTAACCGCTGATGCGGCCCGGCAGCCTGGGGCATGAAAATTGCTCAATTTTTCACCACTACAACGCCAGGCACGGAGCGCCTTGACCGCAGGAGTCCTTCACCGTGCTACCACCCGGCACCCAGCGCATCGCCAAGATCCGTCGCGACTACAACAGCTGGGTCGCCGACGAGACCATGGAGGACTACGCCCTGCGCTACACGCCAAAGTCCTTTCGCAAATGGTCGGAGTTGCGCATCGCCAACACCGCCCTCGGCGCGGTGTCGTTCCTCGCCCTGGAGGCGATCGGCGGGGTGCTGGCCCTGAGTTATGGTTTCACCAACACCTTCTGGGCGATTCTCGCGGTGAGCCTGGTGATCTTCTTCACCGGCCTGCCCATCAGCTACTACGCCGCCCGCTACGGCGTCGACATGGACCTGCTGACCCGTGGCGCCGGCTTCGGCTATATCGGCTCGACCATCACCTCGCTGATCTACGCCAGCTTCACCTTCCTGTTCTTCGCCCTGGAAGCGGCGATCATGGCCCTGGCCCTGGAGCTGTACTTCCATATCCCGCTGGCCTTCGCCTATGTGATCTGCTCGTTGCTGGTGATCCCGTTGGTGGCCTACGGGGTGACCCTGATCAGCCGCCTGCAACTCTGGACCCAGCCGCTGTGGCTGGTGCTGCTGGTGCTGCCCTACCTGTTCGTGATGCTGAAAAATCCCCAGGCCTTCAGCGACTGGACCAGCTTCCTGGGCCGCAGTACCAGCGGCGGCGACTTCAATCTGCTGGAGTTTTGCGCGGCCTGCACCGTGGCCCTGTCGCTGGTGACGCAGATAGGTGAACAGGTCGACTACCTGCGTTTTCTGCCGGAGAAAACCTCGGCCAACCGCAAACGCTGGTGGGCCGCCCTGCTCTGCGCCGGTCCCGGCTGGATCATCCCCGGCGCCCTGAAAATGGCCGCCGGCGCGTTCCTGGCCTTTCTCGCCCTGCAACACGAAATCCCCATGGAGCGCGCCGCCGAACCGACGCAGATGTACCTGGTGGCCTTCAGTTATGTCTTCTCCTCGCCGGAGTGGGCCCTGGGCGCCATGGTGCTGTTCGTGTTCGTCTCGCAGATGAAGATCAACCTGACCAATGCCTACGCCGGCTCCCTGGCCTGGTCGAACTTCTTTGCCCGGGTCACCCACAGTCATCCCGGTCGTGTGGTGTGGCTGGTGTTCAATGTGGCGATTGCGCTGATGCTGATGGAGCTGGGGGTGTTCGACGTCATCGACCAGGTGCTCGGCCTCTACGCCAATATCGCCACGGCCTGGATCGGCTGCGTGGTCGCTGACCTGGTGATCAACAAGCCGCTGGGGCTGTCGCCGAAACATATCGAGTTCAAGCGCGCACACCTCTACGACATCAACCCGGTGGGCGTCGGCTCCATGGTGATTGCCTCGTTGCTGTCGATCCTCGCCCACTTCGGCCTGTTCGGTGCCCTGGCCCAGGCCGCGCCGCCCTTCGTCGCCCTCGGCACGGCACTGATCATGGTCCCGCTGCTGGCCTGGGCCACCGGCAGCCGCTATTACATCGCCCGCACCAGCGACCCGTTGCTGCTGCGTCCGGTGGCACCGAGTACACAGGTCACCTGCGGTTTGTGCAGCAACCCGTTCGAAAGTGCGGACATGGCGTTCTGTCCGGCCTACAGCACGCCCATCTGCTCGCTGTGCTGTTCGCTGGATGCGCGTTGCGGCGATCGCTGCAAACCCCAGGGGCGTCTGTCCGCGCAGTTCGAGTCGCTATTGCGCTGGTTACTGCCCAGCACCATGGTGCCGCGCCTGCACACCCGGCTGATGCATTATCTCGGTCTGCTGCTGGTGCTGATCCTGATGCTCAGCGGCGCCCTGGCGCTGATCTACGGCCAGGCCTCCCAGGGACTGCCCCATTCGGCAACCTTGTACCAGGCGTTTTTCAAGGCCTTCCTGACCCTCTCGATGTTGGCGGCGATCCTCGCCTGGTGGATCGTCCTGACCCGGGAAAGCCGCCACGTGGCCCAGGAGGAATCGACCCGCCAGACCCAATTGCTGATGCAGGAAATCGCCGCCCACCGAGTCACCGACCAGGCCCTGCAGGATGCCAAGGAAGCCTCCGAAGCGGCCAACGCGGCCAAGAGTCGCTACATCACCGGGCTGTCCCATGAACTGCGCACGCCGCTCAACAGCATCCTCGGTTTTACCCAGAACCTGCAGCGCGACGCGGCCATGCCGGAACAGCATCAGGATGCCCTGGCGACCATCCTGCGCAGTGGCTCGCACCTGCTGTCACTGATCGACGGCCTGCTCGACGTGGCCAAGATCGAGGCCGGCAAACTGCGCCTGGAACTGACGGAGATTCCGTTCCCGGAACTGATCCACGATCTGGAGCTGATGTTCACTCCGCAGGCCCAGGATAAAGGCTTGCGCTTTCGCCTGGAGCTGGTCGGCAAGATGCCGGCGGTGGTACGCGGCGATGAAAAACGTGTGCGGCAGATTCTGATCAACCTGCTGGGTAATGCGGTCAATTTCACCGACAGCGGCGAGGTTTGCCTGCGGGTCAGTTACATGCGGGAAACGGCAACCTTCGAGATTATCGACACAGGTATCGGCATCGACCCCGAGCATATCGAGCGGATCTTCCAGCCCTTCGAACGTGGCGACCTGATGCGCCAGGACAAGGGCGTCGGCCTGGGCCTGACCATCACCCGCATGCTCACCTCGCTGATGGGCGGCGAATTGCAGGTCAGGAGCCAGCAGGACAAGGGCACCTGCTTCCAGGTGCGGCTGTTTCTCTCCCAGGTGCGCGCGCCCCAGGCCGTGGTCCATGTCGAGCACGACATCATCGGTTACCAGGGGCCCCGGCGCCGGGTGCTGGTGGTGGACGATCATGTCGACCATCGCAAGGTGCTCAACGGCATGCTCACGCCGCTGGGTTTCGAGGTGGTGCAGGCCAGCAACGGTCAGGAAGCGATTCGTCAGGTGGCGTTGCTGGGGCCGGACCTGATTCTGATGGACCTGTCGATGCCAACCATGGATGGCTGGGAAACCAGCCGCCTGATCCGCCGCAATGCGCTGTCCACGGTGCCGATCATCGTGATCTCGGCCAATGCCTTCAGCGACGAACGCAACCTGGCGAGTGCCTGCAATGACTACCTGGCCAAGCCGGTGCGCACGCCGGAGTTGCTGGAGCGGATTCAGAAGCAACTTGATCTGCATTGGGTGCGGCGTGAAAAGCCGGCGCCGGCGGCACTCCCCGAACCTTGGGTCTTACCCTCACACCCTGACCTTGTCGCCCTCGGCGAACTCAGCGCCATCGGCTATGTCCGTGGCCTGCAGGAAAAGCTCGACAGCATCCAGGCCGAGGCACCCGACACGGCGGCTTTTATCGGGTCGATCCGCAAGCTGCTGAAGAACTTTCGCCTGGACGAAATCAACCGCACCCTCAAGGAGGCAGAAGATGAATGCACTGACCACAGTCGCTGAACCCGGTGTCGTGCTGATTGTGGATGACACGCCGGATAACCTCGCGCTGCTCTCCGATGCGCTTAACGATGCCGGTTATATGGTGCTGGTGGCGCTGGATGGGTTGAGTGCGTTGAACCGGATCGAGCGGCGGCGCCCGGACCTGATCTTGCTCGATGCAATGATGCCGGGACTGGATGGGTTTGAGACCTGTCGGCGGATCAAGGCGCAGCCGGAGAGTGCTGATATTCCAGTGCTGTTCATGACTGCGCTGACGGAGAGTCGGCATGTGGTGCAGGGGTTTGAGGTGGGTGGCAGTGATTATGTGACCAAGCCGATTCAGATCGATGAGGTGCTGGCTCGGGTTGCGGCGCATTTGCGTACCTCACGCACGCTGTTGTCGGCGCGGGCGGCATCACAGCCAGTGGCGGCCTTGAGCCTGAATGATGAGCCGGCCAGCCAGGTGTTGTCGGCACGCTTTCAACTGACGGGGCGTGAAGTGGAAGTGCTGCGCTGGGTAGCCTGTGGGAAAACCAATCGCGATATCGGCACCATCCTCGATTTGAGCCCGCGTACGGTGAACAAGCATCTGGAGCATGTGTATATCAAGCTGGGGGTGGAGACGCGCACGGCGGCGACGTCGGTGGTGCTGTCGGCGATGACGGAGCATCGGCGGATGTAGCGGCCTTTAAGCCGTAGTTTGTAGCCCAGAGGCCTCAAAAAAGCACAAAACCTTGGAAACTGTAGCCCACGAGCATCACCCTCAGGAAACTGGAGATGGCTACAAGATTGAGTGAGGTAAGAGGCAATCCGGGGGACATTTTCCCAGGCTACTGGGAATCAGAGTCAGGTGGAGGTAGTAACCACTGCGGCCCCCGGACTCAAGAAGTCGATGTGATAACCAGTTGACCCGTCACCGATGGCAACATGAACCCCGTCAACGCCCTCATTCATTTGCGAGTTAACACTGAAATCAACAATGGGTGCGAGCGATTTGTTAACGCCAATCGCAAACTCTGTTAGCTGCCCCCCACGGGGCCCGGCAGCGGCAATAAGCAGCTCAATTTCTTCTTTATTATCGACTTTGAATGACCTAAGCTTATTATTTTTCACGACCGCCATCGCCCCATATTCGGCTACTCGCCCAGTCAATTTCTTCAACTTATCCTTCAAATCTTGAGAACATGGTGAGTCGGATTTTCTGAGAACAGTCAGAATACCCGCTACTTTTAGAACACCCTCAGCGTGAAAGGGGCAGGGCTTGAGTGAATTCATATGTGCGTAGTGCACCTCAAAAAATTCCGCGACAGAATGAACAAAGTCCCCACAAACATCCTCCGCAATCAACGCATAGGGTTTGGCATCGTCGAAAATAGATACCTCCACCTGTGTATCCACACCTGTGACACGAAGGTGTTTATGGCACTCCAGCTTCTCCAGAACCTTTCGCTGCAACTGAAGCGCGCTTTGAATGTCACTCTGCAGCAGTAGTTCAAGAGTGTAGAACACACTATCAATGGAGGCATCAAAAACGTGAACAGCACAAAATATCAATTTTTTTACAGGTGACTCCCGGGCCTTCTTGAATACAAGCTTTGCCGCATCATCGCAAAATGAAAATACCACACAGTATTCCGGTAAAACCGCCAAATCACTCAGGTTTAGTGCCGGTACGCCAAGGCCCGCACACCTGGATGTAAACTCTTCCGAGTCAGACAAAATGCTTGGCATCCGGCCACCAAATAAAGTTTCGACCAGTTTGGACTTTAACATCGTAACTCCCTCATTATGAGGAAGGCGTCAAGCGGCTACCCTGACGCCAACGTAACAGATTTAAATTAAAGGATCCTCATAACGAGGGCCACGAAAGTGGCGGCCAAGAGAAAGCTTCGGAATCTGAAGCCATTCGGGTTAACAGAACGATTGGAGCTTTTAACTTTTTCATACCGCTGACACCTCACATAGATAAGTGCAATTGGATGACACCCAAACCTTTACGGAAAGGGCACAAATATTGAACACCTTCCCTCACACACAAAAAACTAGCCAAACGGATAGCTTTCTTATTAAATAAAAATAACAAAGATAAAACACATCACAAAAACGCATATATGCAAGATTTTACTGCAAGCTAAAAACCACAAACCAACAAGAACATGCCTACATATTTTTAAGCACCACATCAATGAATTACTCCCACCACAAAAAGTAATGTGACCCTTCACGCAAATACCCATCAATATGGCGGAGCGGATAAGTCATGCGCGATAAAAAAAGACATCTGTCAGATACTGCCCTTCAACAATCACTTGATATTCCTGACCTGACCGAAGCGTCATCTCCCCCCCATGCGATCAACCTGTTAGTCCACGAAATCCTTGGCGGGCTTGCTCTTCGGGGTTGGCCGAACGCTCAAGTCCGGACAGGTCCCCGGGTTGTTTCTGCCGAAGAGAACTATGGATTGCTCGGCTACGCCCCCAGCGAAATCACACTGGGTAGCGAGCACACCCGCTGGGTCAACGAACACGCGCTGTTGCGCACGCAAACCACCAGCCAGATCCCTTTCGCACTGCAACAGGCGGCTGAAAGACGACAACCCGGCGAAATGATTCTCCTGGCCGCTCCGGGTATTACCTATCGACGGGATACCCGTGATCGTTGGCATTGCGCCGAACCGCACCAGATGGATATCTGGGTTCTGGGGGAACCGGATCTTTCAGCACGGAAACACTTGCTGCGCCTGGTGGGCGACATCCTTCAACTCGCGGTGCCCGGCCATACCTGGGTGACGGCGGACAGCCCTCACCACTACACCGAGGGCGGTATCGAAGTGAATGTCGTCACACCGGAGCGACCAGTGGAAGTGCTTGAATGTGGCTGCATCGCCCGCTCATTGCTGGAAAGACTGGAGATTGACCCGCTTCGGCATGGCGGGTTGGCGCTGGGAATGGGCCTGGATCGGCTGACGATGTTGCGCAAGGGTATTCCGGATATCCGCTTGTTGCGCGACCCGAACATCCGGGTTCAAGCACAGATGCATGACTTGTTGCCGTGGAAAGCCGTATCCCGCCTGCCGTCGATCAGCCGGGATATCTCCTTGGCGGTTACCCCTGGGCAAAGTGAAGAGGCATTGACTGAAAAGATGCTGGCGGCGGCGGGAGACCGTGCGGGGTGGATTGAAGAAATGCAGGTCAAGGGACGCTGGTGCGAGGATCAATTGCCCGCACAGGCGATTGAACGACTTGGGTTACTACCAGGGCAGGAAAATGTACTGCTGCGGGTAGTTTTGCGCGACAGCTCACGGTCGATAACCACGGTGGAGGCCAATAGGCTGTATGAGGTTATACAGTCGGCGTTGCATGAGGGCACGGTCGGAGGTGGTTACAAGATTGAATGAAACAAGAGGTCGTTTTTCCAGTGATTTGGCAGGGCCAGCAAGACAACTCGCTTTCCCTCGCGTGAAATTTCCTAGAAAATCCTGACCGCTTGTGCCCGCCAATTTCGCTGGCTAGTCTTGGTCCTGTCACTGCCAATTCAGTGACCGGGTTTAGTCGCCCGGAAGTTCTACATTGGGCGCATAAGCGCCACCTCCCGGTCGGGCGCTATTTTTTCGCCTACCGCTTTATGGTGGCTGTGCGCAGGGCACCCTCGTGGTGCGCCGGGTTCCCAATGTTCCGGTCGACTAACCTGCGTACAGCTGCCACCCGCTCGTTTAGTCGCGAGTGATGGCAGCGCCATCCAACATTGGAGATGCGCAACCATGTTCAAGGTAACGCCCAATCCACCGGTTTCATCCGGTATCGAAAGCATCGACCCGCAAGCCGCTGACCGTGCGCTGGCGTACTACATACTGCCTCAGGGTGGCGGTCCAAAACGCCCTGGTATCACAGGAACGCAAAATAAGGCCCCTGCCCCGCAAAGCCGAGAAGAGGCTCTCATCAACGCCAGTTCAATCCTGGATTCCGCTGCCGCCACGGCCTATGAAAATGCGGACAACCTCACAGGTGCGAGTCGAAAAGTGGCAATGGGTGTCGTGCATCTGATCGAGTTGGCTCAACGACAAGTTGATTCAGTGATTGAAGAACAGCCTGCTGGGGTAACAAACTGACGGAAAGCAGCGCGGCATAAAGGGGAGTTTGCTCCCCTTTTTCACACCCGCCTCTGGACACATGACTGACGTCACTGGCTAATACTTCCATCGATCCTTTCGGCTCGCTCACTTCGGACTCGTCAATAGTGCTGAACCGCAACGCTCTGATGGCCCAACTCTCTGCCACACCCGATGACATTGCCGCGCGTGCTTCGCTTTATCGTGCTCTGCTCGACAGCGGGGAGGTCTCACTGGATGGATTACGAGTCGCTGCCGGTCTGTGCGATCCGGCTGCTATCGCTGTTGTCGCGCAGTTGAACGCCACCGCGCATACCAATCGCCCTAAGACATTGTTGTCGCAGCTTCGCGGACTGCCCGTAGACCATGTCGAACTGGAGAATGCCGAGCCTGATTGGCTTGATGCCCTGGCTGGGCTGCCACTGCGTACGCTGGTACTCAACAGCCCGAAATTCAGCTGCGATCAGACTGTATGGCAACGTTTGCCAGCCGCAGCCCTCGAAACATTGGAAATCAACGGTTTTTCGCGCGATGACAACGCCACCAGCCTCCCGTCACTCGAACGGTTGCGCCGGCTGAAGTTGGAAACCTACGGCGAGGACTTCGACGACCGTTTCCTCCAGCAACTCGGCAGTGGCTCGCTGCAGGAGTTGTCGTTGAACCGTTGTGATGAGGTCACCGACGACGGCCTGCTCGGACTGTCACGACTCAAGTTGCGCTCACTCACCTTGAATCGCGCAGGGGAACTCACTTCACGTGGAATGCGGCACTTGGGTCATCATCCACTCGAACAGTTATCTCTGGGCTGGAATGGCGCAATCCTGAAGAACCCTTCCTGGCTCCGCGGCCTGACCGCATTGCGCTCGCTGAGCCTCGATTACTGTTACGCAACCGACGCCATGCTCCACGCTATCCAGAGCCTGCCGATCGAACGGCTTTCGCTGCAATCTTCGTATATCTGTGAGGACGACATTGCCGAACTGGAAGGCATGCCACTCGCCGATCTGGATCTCAAGTCTTCACAGCAAATGATCGAGCGGCTCGATGTACTGCACGCGTTTCCACTGAAGCGCCTGGGGCTCTCCGATGTGCAAGGCATCGACGCGCATACATTGTCCGACCTGCGCGGTTTGGAGCTGGAATCGCTGGACCTTTCATTGAACGACATCACAGGGAAGGAACTGAAACAATTGGCGGGTCTGCCGCTGAAGCGGCTCAATCTCAGTTTTTGTCACGGCATCGACGGCAAGGCTTTGCGAATGCTCGTCGAATTGGGATTGCCGTTGGAGCAACTGGAGATAAGCGGTCTGGATCTACGCGATGCCGACTTGGCCTGTTTGCGCGATCTACCGCTGCAACGCCTCGGTTTATATGAAAGTCCTTGGCTCACTGACGCCGGAGTCGCCCACCTGGCGCGTCTGCCGCTGCGAGATCTGACGCTTGCGGCAGGCCCGGGGGAATCGCAGATCACTTCAGCCGTAGTGTCCGTGTTGGAGCAGTTGCCGCTACAAAAATTGTGGTTGCCGAACTGCTCAGGGATCAGCGCAGAGGGGTGGGATCGCTTGGCCAGATTGCCAGCCCGCGTGACGGGCCCCGGCGTTTGACACTCGCCTGGAGAGGGCCTGAATCTCGCAACATAAGGACTTTACAGGGACAGGATGCGTTATCCGATGATCCAACCCCGGTGCTCATGAAAACAGACCTGCGTGCCACGACATCACACGCAGGTCATGAACGCCCCTACAAGACGGGTTGTTGGAACGGGTGGACTGACTCAAATGTCACTAGACCGGGTTAAACTGCCACTCTTGGTAGCTGTCCTCGCCCGTTTGATCGTCCCATTGGATACAGTAATGGTCATTGCCCGTACTGCGATCTTGAGGGCCGATATATTTTTCAGAGTTCTGATTACGAATCAGCCAGTTGCCGTTCTGGAGCTGTTTGAAGTCCCACTCCTGAAAAGCCACACCCTGAGTATGGTACTGGATGACCGTGGCACCATTATCGGTACTACGTCCCCGGATACAGGCAACATTCATGCTGTACTGATTCAGTAATATCCAAGAGCTTTTTCGAATCTGAATAATACTCCAGACCTGTGGACTTTCCAAAACCGGGAGATTCAAGGAGTCACGAATCGTCAAACTGGCATCATCTTTACTCCAGTTGGCAGTATTCCCTTCAATACTTAAATAACGACCGCTTTTTATATTTTGAATCATCACACGTGCATGCACTTGCTTGGGATCGATAGCCATTTCAATTTACCTTCCTGGTGAGTGGTCACCTGACAGCCACCCGACCTCGACCCGTGACCACTATGGGCAAAGGCTGGCTTACCACACGAAATGTCATTGCAATATTCGGCCGTGCCGAGACTGGCGAGGAGACTGTGGGGATGAAACGCCATGAGCGCCATCCGGTATTCGGAAACCGTTAAGCAGGTCGTCTTGAAAGCAGTCTGGGCTAGGTGCGATGAACGATAGGCCAGATGATGTGCATTTGCCATTTTTTAGCCACACCGGTCATCGGCGAAATGACTGCCAATGAGCATCATTTTCTGAAGACTGGAGGTGGTGACACGATTGCATGTGGCCCCCGGTGGCAAGAGGCGATTCAGGAGCCGTTTCCCCGGTGATCTTGCAAGGCCAGCAAGACAACTCGCTTTCCTTTGACTGAAGTTTCCTAGAAAATCCTGACCGCTTGTGCCTGCCAATTTCGCTGGCTAGTCTTCAGTCCGTCACTGCATATCAGTGATCGGGTTTGGTAGCCCGGTATAGATTGGCGCACAGCGCCCCCTTGGAATCAGGCGTTTTTTATTGCCTGCATTTTATGGTGGCTGTGCGCAGGGCACCTTCGGGCGCGCCGGTTTCTCCAATCTTCCGGTCTACCAACCTGTGTACAGCCGCCACCCTCAAATCGTTTGGTAGCGATACTGGTGACGGCTCCATCCGTGAGATTGGAGATTTGCCATGTACAAGGTCACACCCAACCCGCCGGGAACCCTCGGTACCGAAAGCAGTACGAGGTCAGCGTGACTGAAAGGGGAGCAGAGCTCCCCTTTTTACTTACCGTGAAAACTCTCCCACCAGTTCTTTAACTCAACATTCGTAAGATATTTCGCCAAGTGCAGAAGATATTTTTCCCAATCTAGCAGGCCATTTCTAAGACTTCGCTTTTTATGTGAGACTCTCCTGCAAACTCACAAGATTTGACTTACATAGTGGCGCATGACGCGAAATGAACGAGCTCTCCCGACTGCAAAGCCCCGCCGCCGTCCAGGCCGCCCTTGACGAGCTTTCAACCCTGGGACGCTCTGCCTTCCTGAAGCGGTATAGCTTCGGAAAATCGAGGTACTTCCTGGTACGCAACCCACGAAATGGCGAACAGTGCGATATCAAAGCCGTTGTGGCGGTTGCTTACGGCGTGCAATTCCCATCTGACGGCCCACTGAGCGCGACAGCGCTTGTGGAGAACGAAGCGACCGTCGCGGCCAAATTGCAGTCGCTTGGGTTCGAGGTGATCCGAATCGGAGAGGACTGGTCGCAGGACGAAGTCGACGCGACCGTCGCCGACTACTTTGAGATGCTTCGGCTTGAAGCTGAACAGCGCCCCTACAACAAAACCGAACACAACAACGCATTGCGCCCCCGCCTCAACGGACGAAGCAAAGGTTCGGTGGAGCTCAAGCATTCGAACATCAGCGCCATTTTGGCCGGCCTGGAGTTGCCATTTATTCAGGGCTACAAGCCCCGAGGTAACAGCCAGCTTTTGCTACGCCAAGCGGTTCAGGCCTATGTCACGGACAACCGCAGCGTGATGCACAAAGTTGTTGATGCGCTGGAGGAAGTGAAAGCGCCCGGGGAGAAAACCTACACCGGCACCGTGCTGGTGGATGCACCCAAGAAGGAGGCTTTACTTCAGGCATCCGAAGCCGCATCGCGCATCCGCATACCCCGTAAGCTCAATTTCGCTGCACGTGACGAAGCCAATCGGCAACTGGGCCGCAGCGGAGAGGAATGGGTCATCGGCTACGAGCACCAACGGTTGCAGGAGGCTGGCTACCCGGATCTGATTCAACAACTGGAATGGATATCGGACACCCGAGGCGACGGTGCCGGGTTCGATATTTTGTCGTTCGATACACCTGTGGACCACCGGTACATCGAAGTCAAGACCACCAACAATGGAATAGCGGCGCCCTTCATCATCAGTCACAACGAACTGCAGTTCTCAAAGGAGATGGATCAACAGTTCTTTCTCTACCGAGTGTTTGAGCTGCGCAACGCACCAAAGCTCTTCATTCTGCGCGGGAATCTGTCGGATCAGTTGTACCTGAAGCCTTTGGATTTCAGAGCGAGCTTTCGAAACTACATCAGCTGAATTTCCAGCCGACCAATCGCACTGAGTCAGTTTTCAAGCGGCACTGGCAGTGACTTCCATGGTGACTTCCATGGTGACTTCCATGGTGACTTCCATGGTGACTTCCATGGTGACTTCCATGGTGACAAAGCCTATCCCCTGTCCCCGAGCAAGCAACACAAACCGCGAAGCATTTCTCTCGACTTCCGCAGTCGCCCATCAGGCGACGACTACTCGAGGCCTATGAGCGACCTACGGAAAAAGTTCAAGTCATCGCTGCTCACGAAGCAGTCCAGACTCACGGGCCAAATCGGCCAAGACTTTGTATGCGATCCATAAACCCCACCCACCGTATAGCCGTGGTATGAAGTCAGGTATCCGAGTCGGATTGCCTCACTTGAGTTCTTACCCCAAACAACCGGTCGGCTATCTGCCTGCCTCGCTCAAGCCCTTCAGCCGTCAACCAAATCGATTTGTTCTTGCTCACCGGATTGCTGATGAAACCGCGTTCATGTAATCGGTTCATGGTCTCGAAGTCGAACCCTTTCCAAGCATTGCCGTTATCAAAACTGAAGGTTGCCAACAGCGCAAGTACGGCTTCTTCAATCAGTTTATCGTCGTATTCCATGATCGTTGCTCCGCTCATACTCTTTAAGCTCACCGTAAAGCCAGCTCTACCTACAGATCCGAGTTTCACAGGCAGGATGGTGTTTTGCCTTGAGGGCGCAGGATGGCGGCATTGGCCGAAATGTTATCTGTTACAGGGAGGGCTGATCCAGCGAGATCGACAGACATGCCCAGACTTGGGCACGCATCGTTAACCATCACACAGAGACTGTCTGTCGCCCAACATCCTCGCTTAGCATCAGCATTTGGGACCAGACAAGAGCGAAGTTTCCGACGTGTCGCTGAAACGAGATTTCAGCGACACGTTCTTCCCTCATGTCGCCGTCAGCGACATATCCCCACCACGTGTCGTCAAAACCGCAAAACAGCGACACGTTAGGCCAGAACCTGAGCATTCTCAGGGATAACTAAACCGCCTCGCCAACGTCAGCTCCCCCGGTGCCCGCATCGGCACGATGAACGATTCCATCTTCTCGTTCACCGTCCCCTCTTCCGTAATCACCGTGACCTTCGCCGTGGTCAGAGGCTGCACGGCATTCTCCTGCCCGCCGCTCTCATCATCGTCACTGCGATAACCGCCACCGAAGTAGTTCACATAGATCAGGTACTGGCCCTTGATCGGCGCAGGCATGGAGAAAATCTCCGGGCCGTAGCCGGTGGTCACGTCCACATCCAGCGCCGCGCCATTGGGCGCGACCCGGTCGCCGTACCAGATATGCGCGCCATCCGGCGTCACCACATGCAGATCCAGATCAGTACCATCCGTATCCCACGACAGCAAGATCCGCAACTTGGCCGGTGTCGCCCCACCACCCACATTCAGAAACTGCACGCGCTTGCGCTGCTGCCCATCCGGGCTGCGCACTTCAACGCTATTACTGCCAGTGGGAAACGAAAACGGTCGATCAAAATTCCCCGACTCATCGATCTTCAACGGCATGCTCACACCATTGACGATCAGGTTCCCTGGCACCCTGGCGCTCTTCGGTGCGCCCTTGATCTGGCCCATGATCCGCGCTGTATCCGCCTGCCCCAGTGGGGTGTTGACCGACGAGGCCGGGTAGTTGACGGTCTGGCGGAAGTGTTCGCCATCCGGCGAGCCGGCGTGCCAGCCGCCCTTGGGGGTATCGAGCTGGATGCCGCTGTCGGCATGGGCCGCATTCAGCACAACCAGGGCGCTGAGGAACAGGACAACGGTGGAGATGCGCAATTTCATGGCCTATTCCAGTAACAGGTGACGGGCAAGCCCTTCGACATAATCTTCGTCCTGGCCATTCGGATGGGCCTCGAACGCCAGGTGCAGGTATTCATGGGTCAGGTCGAGGCGGTCCTGTTGTGTCAGCACACCGCGCACATAAATGCGCTGGCGTTCGCGGTCGACATAGGGCCGGCCATAGGACACCCGGCAAACGGCAAACTGGCTCAATTCGTTATAGCCGACTTCCTGATCCAGACGCTGACGCCACACGCGACGCTGTTTTAGCAACCATTCCTGCGCTGCCGGCAAGGGCTCGCACGAAGCCACCGGGTTGTCCCAGCGGCTCAAACTCGCACGTGGGTAAGCGTGCTGGAGAATCTGGTCATAGCGCTCGCCGCCGTTGGCCTGTTCCACCGCCTGTTGCCAGGACAGCTTGTCCGGGCCGGCTTGATCCGAGTGGTAGGTCACAGGACTGCCCGCCAACACCAGGTCACTGGTCCAGGCCGCGATACCCCGAGCTTCGGCAGTGGCAGGACGTGGTGCAACACGCTGACGGCCGCTGCTGTCGTCAATGCTCAGGCAGTCGCCACTACGGCCAGCGTTCTGCAACAGGTAGGTGCGGATCGCCACGGCCAGGGCCTTGGCGGCTTCAACCGGTTCAGTCTTGGCTTCGCGTTGCAGCACACGGGCGACATATTCCTCACGGTCCAGCCGGGCGACCAGTTGCGGCTGGCCGGTGTTCTGCAACAGGAAGAGTTCACCCGCGCTCTCGATCTCCAACTGGTTGCCATTGGCGAAATCGACTCGGTAGTGACCTTGCAAGGCACCGTTGGGAGCGGCTTGGCCGTCGGCGCGGGTGACGCCTTTCAGTGGGTAACGGGAGAACAGATCGACCTGCACGCAACGCCCGGCATCTTCGGACGAAGGCGACGGCAAGAAGCTACCCAGCACATCCGAGTAATGCCGCAGCACCATCTGGCTGGTACCACGACCACCCACCCAAAGCGGCGTGCCGTCTTCCAGCCAACCGGCAAAACCGCCCTGGCGTGACTGCGAATCCTGGTCGCCGAGCCAGCTCCAGGTCTTGACCCGCACGCGCCCGCCGAGCAGCCCCACCGCCTGACCATCGGCAGCGTTGAGCACCACGTCCAGCAGCAGTTTGCGCGCCGTTTCCTGAGCCGGCAGCGTGCGCAGCGCTTCCAACAATTGCGTCACCGGCACACGGGTTTGCGGTTGCAGTTGGTTGAAACTCAGCAACCAGGTGGGCGCCTGCCGTGCCTGCCAGTACTCACGCCATTGGCCGTCATCGATCTTCAAGCGCTTGGGGTCAAAGTACAAACCACAGGAACGAACCAACGCAGCATCCCGGGCAATACTGCCGCCCGGGGTGCAGCAATAGACTTCCTCGTGGTCCTGCCCATGACAATCGTAGGCCGGCTCCTGCTGGTTGGTGTCCACCAGCCAGGCATAGACGAAGAGTTTCCACAGGCTGCCCAGCGGTGTTTGCAGATCCGCCGGCAATGGTTCGCGATTGAGCACCTGGGTGGTATTCAGTTGCACTAACTCATAGCCGTCGGCGGTTTTCCAGGCCAGGCGCAATGGCGCTTCCTCTGCCGTCGCCAGCAGAGGAACGATGCACAACAGCAGCCAGGCCAGTCGGCGGGTCATGTCATTCGACCGTGATCTGCCCAAGGGCCGGTTTCTGCTCCTGAGCCTGATGCTCTGGCGCATAGATCTGGCTGAAACGCGCCGGCGGCAACTTGAACTGGCCCTTCTGCGAGAAGCGGATCAGATGGCGCAGACGCACTTCGCCATTCAGGCTGTTGACCGGTACGCCATACGCCATCTGCCCCGGTTCGAAGTGCGCCTTCTCCAGCGGCGTGGCTTCGGCACCGGCCAACCCGGCGAGGTTGACGCCCCAGGTGGTGCGCTCAACGTCCGCCCCCGGCGGCAACGGCACTTCGAGCATGCCGTAGCGCAACGGCTTGGGGCTCTTGGTGGTGAGGATCACTTCGTCCAGGTAGAGGCTGTCGCTGGACAACGGCTTATCGCCCACGGCCTTGAGGCTGAAGGTGTAGGCGTCGTCGCCCGGCACCAGTTCCAGCAGGCGGCGTTTGATCTGCACCGGCAGGTCATCCGGCACTTTCTGCTGGCTGAGGTAGCTCAGCTTGGCCCGCAATGGACGCTCCTGTGCACCGCTCACGGTCAACACGCTTGGTAGCCCCGCGCCCTGCCATTGCCAGTAGTTTTCACCGGTCCCGCCCTGGCGCGCTTGCCAGCCTTCGCCCGGGGTCAGAGTGACCGTTTTCGGGGTCTGCTCGACACTGCGTTGCAGCCAGGTCAGGGCCAGCGCACGTTCCAGGGTGGATTGCTGCGGCAACAGGCGCTGCAACAGGTCCTGGGCCAAGTCGGCGTTAAACGGTTTGATCGACAGGTTCAAGGCACTGGCGAACGGTTGCGAGCTGGCACCGAGGCGCTGTTCAGCCGCGGGCAGTTGCTTGCTGAACGCATCCGGCAAGGCGACTTTGCTCTGGCGGGCCAGGGCAGCGGTCAGTACCCGCGCACTGGCCAGGCCCAGGGCCGAATCCGGTGCGCTCATGATCACGCTGTCCTGGCCATCGTCCATCAGGTTGGCGTCGGCACCGTCACCGGCTTTCGCCAGTTCGTCCATCAGGCCAGTCAACAGGGTGTTCACCGGCAGTTGCATGTCCTTGGCGAACGACAGCACCAGCGCCCGTTGCAGCAATGGCGTGACGGTGGCCTGTTTACCGTAGACATCCAGCACCCGCTGCCAGTGATCCGGCGGCAGGCTGATACCCAGCGCCTTGCTGGCGTGCCAGTCGGCGTAATAGGCGTAACCGGTGAGGAAAGCATCTGGAGTGACATCTTCACCCCACCAGGTAAACCAGGCATCCGGCCCGGCCATCGAGACCAGGCGCAGGCGGCTGTTCTGCATGATCAGGCGCAGACGGTCGCGGACCTGGGCGTTGGCCGACAGCGCCGGGTAGGCGATGCTCAACGGCAGCAACTGGCTGGCGGTCTGTTCGACGCCGCCATAGGGGTAGCTGAGCAGATCATCGAGGTTGGCGCGGAACAGCGCTTGCGGGCTGTCGTCGAGGCGCAGACGAATATCGCTGGCGTCTGCCGGCAGGCTCAACGGTGTGTCGCCGCTCGCCACGCTCAGGCTCTGGCTTTGTGTCACTTGCCAGCCGTCACCCACTGCACTCAAACGCACCGCCAGGGCATCCTGGGGTTTGCCGTCCTGTTGCAGCTCGGCGCTCCAGTCGCCGCTGCTCAGCGAGGTCGCCGGCAGCGGGATGTAGTTGATGCCTTTGTTCAGGGACAGCGGCAGGCGCTGTTCCTGGCCGGCGTAGCGAATCACCAGCTCAGTCTTGACCGGCTTGTCGGCCTGGCTGAAAGCGAACAGGCCAAGCTTCGGCTGGTCGCCGCTGCGGAAGTGGGTCGGGCCGCTCCATTTCAGGTACAGCGGTTTGTCGGAACGGATGAACTGGTTCTTCTGCCCCACTTGCCCGGCATCGGCGATGGCCCGGGCAGTGATGCGCCAACGGGTCAGGGAGTCCGGCATGCGGAAGGTGAAACGCACCTTGCCGTTGGCGTCGGTGACCAGCTCCGGCTGCCAGGCGGCGGTGTCGACGTCTTCGCGACGCGGCCGCTCCAGCACTTTCACCCCACGTTCGCTACGGTTGGCCTTGCCCGGCGCGCCAGGGCTGCCCGGCAATGCCACGTCGTAGCTGATAAACGACAGGCTGGCGCTGGTGCGCACGTTGTTGCGCCGCGGGTGGTAGAAGAACTGGTCGATGCTCGGCGCCACTTCCGGTTGCAGCGCGTAGATCATTTCATCCACCACGCTGACGGTCAGGTGCGCCGGAATCGGCTTGCCGGCGAACTGGGTGGTCAGGTCCACCGAGACGGTGTCGCCCGGCTGGTAGCTTTCCTTGTCGGTGGCGATGGCCACCTCGATCTGCGGCGTGGTGACTTTGAGGCCGGCGTTCTGGAAGCTGTATTCACCGCCCTTGGTGTAGAGCACCGAGAAGGTCAGGTTGGGGGCATAGTTGTCCTTCACCGGAATCCGCGCACGGTATTGGGTGTCGCTGATTTTTTCCAGGCGCAACCAGTCGCCGCCCTTGGACAGCAGCGCGGTGGCCTCGACCTTGTCACGCTCCAGCGAGAGCAGCGCGTCGGTGACCGGCTCCGGGAAGGTGATCAACGCCAGGGCTTCATCACCGGCCTGGTACTCGGGTTTGTCGAGGAGGATTTCCACGGTGCCGGGTACGGCTTTCACGCCATCACCGGTCACCGAATGGCCGGCGGCGCCAAGGATGCGTTCGTGGTCATCCTTGAGCGACAGGTTGTAGGTGCCGGGACGGTCGAAGGTGATGCTGAAGCCTTTGTCTGCGGCGCCAAGTTTGCCGCCACCGGTGGATTGGTCTTCCAGTCGGACCCAGCTATAGGTGCTTGGCGTGCCAGCATTCGGCTGGGCGACGGTGGACTCGCTGACGTAGCCGAACGCAACCTTCTCGCCGGTGGCACTGAAACGCTGCGGCGCCGACAGGCGATAGCGCGCCGCGCCACGCTCGATCAGGATTTCCTTGGTGGTCTTGACCCGATACGCCGCGCCATCGCTGGCGAACACGGTGAGCATGTAGCGGCTGGGCTTTTCCGCCGCCGGCAGGTCAAGCACGGCCTGGCCCTTGTCGTCGGTGGTCAGTTCGGCGCTGGTCAGTTCCACCGGGAATTGCCCGAGGTATTGCAGCTCGTTGTCGACCATCGACAGTTGCTGAGCGCGCAGGCTCAGTTGCACGCGGGCATCGGCCACTGGCTTGCCATCCGGGTAGAGCAGCAGCAATTTGCCCTTGATCGGCTCGCCAGTGCGGAAGTCCTGCTTGGCCAGGTCCATGGAGATTTCAAAGTGCGGCTTGATGTACTCGGCGACGCGGAAGGCGCTGCTGTAGGTCTGGTCGCGGTAGTTGAAACGCAACTCATAACCACCGGCCACGGCGTTGTCCGGCAGTTGGAAACGGCCCTGGGTACCGGACTTGGCGTCCAGGTTCAGGTCCAGGGTCTGCAAGGTGGTGCCGGTGGCATCCAGTACGCTGACGCGCACCGGGGCGGTGGTCGGGTTGACCGAGTCGCGGGCGTTCTTGAACTCACGACCAACGATTTTCATCGACACCCAATCCCCCGGCCGGTACAGCGGTCGGTCGGTGAAGGCGTAGAGCTTGGTGTCGTAGATCTCGCTGTCGTAATAGAAGTTCTCGGAGACGAACACACCGCCTTCGTCGTCCTCGCCGATCATGAATGAGCGCTCCGGGCTGACGTGCTTGAGGCGCAGCAGGCCATCGGCATCGGTCTCGCCGCTGCTCATCACGCCCAAGCCGTCGGTCCACAGCACTTTGACCTTGGGCACCGAGCTGCCTTCATGTTTGCGTGCCGCCCAGACCAGCAATTCGTCGCCGGCGATCTTGCTCACGGCCACGGTGTTGGAGACGAACACCACGGTGGTCGCACGGTATTTGCCGATCAGCGCTTCCACCAGGTACAGGCCTGGCTTGAGTTTACCCAGCGGGATATAGACGTTGCCGGGTGCGACGCTGATGAACTGGCTGGAAGAGCCGGCCAGGTCGACGCCCTTCGGCGGCTGGATCGGCTTGGCGTCCCACAGCGGGTAACGGAACTGGCTGACCATTGGCAGGCCGGGCAGTGGCGCGTATTGCGGATGATTGTCGTACGGCGTCGGCGCGGCGATGGCCTGGCCCATTTTCAGTTCCGGCACTTCCTCGGTCACTTGCTTGCGCGACTCGTAGGAGAACGCCCGCTGCATCACGCGGCGGGATTTGCGGTACCAGTTGTCCCACAGGTAGGCCAGGGTGTTGGACAGCCCTTCGCCCTTGAACTGGCCATCGCTGACCACCCGGTGCAGGTTCTTCTGCCGCTTGAGGAATTCCAGCGGTTGGTCGATGCGGTACACGCGGATATCCGCGCCACCGTAGGGTTCCATGCGGAAACGCCGGTAGTCGCGGCCCGGCGCTTCGAGGCGGACCAGGGCCTGCTCGTCGCTGGCAAAGCTGCTGTCGGCCAGCAGGAAGAAACTCTCGCCGGCCACCGGCGTGTAGTTGCTCGGCGGCACCGAGTCATCGGCGGCGCCGGCGATAACCGGCAGCAGCACGGCCAGGGCGAAAACCATTCGGGAAAACAGACGCTTCATGGGAGACCCGTTCATCGAGAGAGGAAGTTCAGCCGGTAAACGCCGATGAAGTTGGGGTTCGTTGCATCGGGTATCCATCGGGTGTCCTTCCATGTCATGAGTTGCTGCACGCTGGCGGAGCGCATGCCGTTATCGGTGGGGGTGGTGGTGCCGGTGTGATAGGCGATGTTGCGGCCCATCCAGATCATCAGGTGCTGGTCGTCGCCCTGGTCGAAGAACAACAGGTCGCCGGGCCGCGCCTGGTTGAGGTCGCGGCTGACCAGTTGGCTGTTGAACTGGATCAGCTTGATCGCATTGACGTAGGGCCCGACCTTGCCGCCGCCCTGCTGCCATTGCTGGGCCAGGTTGCGCTGGCCCTCGCTCAGGACCAGTTCGGGCGGCAGGTAGCGGTTGGACAGGCCATTGGCCCGCAACCATTTGTCGTCATGGGTTTTCAGCGCTTCGTTGGCGGCGAAGCGCACCAGCCCGGCGCAGTCCTGCTGGTACCAGCGCGGGCTCGGGCCTTGGGTCAGTTGCTCCTGGGCGATGCGCACGAACCAGGCACGGAACACCTGGGACTGCTCGACGTCCAGCGGCGGTGCTTCAACGGCGAACGCGGGCGCACTGAACACGGTGTTCAGTAATAGCGCCAGCAGGCCCAACCTCTTGAACAGAGGAATCACATTGCACGCCATTGCAAAGGCAACCACTGCCAGTGGCCATCCGGCTCGCTGCCTTCCGGCAGGGTCAGGGCGTACTTGCCGAAACCGGCGAGCTTTTGCAGCTTGGGAATCAGGTGGGTCTGCGCGGCGTTGCGGAACACCGGCTCCATGTCCTGGGGCAAGCTGTCGAGGGTTTCCTGTTGCATCAGTTGCGCCAGGGAGTCCGGGCCGAGGTAGACCGGCATCAGCACGTCCTTGGGCAGCACGTCGGCCAGCGGCGGAAAGTGCTTGTCGAGGGTGCCGAGGGCCTTGTCCACCAGCTTGTCATCCAGGGAGAACAGCAGGGTCGAACCGTGCCGCGCCAGGCTTACGCGGAAGAAGCCCTTGCCGGTGATGGCGTCGGGGTTCTCGGCTTCCTTGGCGGCGTACTGGCCGAAGGTCGAGCTGACCTGACGCGTCCACTCATGGACGCCGTCTTTCTGTTGCTCAGCGATAGGGAACAGACCGCCGTCGACGGCGCTTTCCTTGCTCCCGACCATGGAGCCGAACAGCTTGCCCAGGTCGGCGTCGAGGCTGTCGTTGTCCTTGGTCAGGTTGGCCACCAGCAACGGCGTGTAGAGGCGCGAGTCGGCGTACCAGCAGAGGCCGGCGGCACCGCTCATGTGTTCGGTGAGTTTCTTCGCGGTGGCTTCGTCGGCACCCAATTTGACCAGCAGCGGTTGTTGCTGCTCGGCAGCCAACGGCAAGGCGACGCAGGCACTGGCGCCCACCGGCATGGCTTGCCAGATCGGCTTGAAGTCGAAGTCGGCGGCTTTGTCCTGCTCATCCAGGGCGAGGAAGCTGTGCCAGCCCTTGTCGTCCATGTCCAGGCGCAGGCCGGCGAAGTTGGGGATAAAGCGCTGGTAACCCATGGCCAGGACACTGGAAGCAATCGAGATGCGCTGCTTCACGACGGTTTCACGAGGCTTGAGACCGAAGGCTTCGGGAAACAATTTGTCGCCATTGAGCAACGCCGCCAGGGCCTGGGTCGAGACCTCGCCCGGGGCCAATTCGCTGTCGTCGCTGGTTTGCTCGTAGAGTCGATCCGGATTGGACAGCACCACCAGCTTGTCGCCACGGGAAGCGAACAACAGGGCTTTACTGGCGTTGTAGGCCAGGCGATAGAGCGGCACGCTGTCACCGGCGACTTTCACTTCGCCGACCTTGGTCAGTTGGGTGTCGTCCAGCGCGACATGGGCCAGGGGCTCAAGCAGTTTGGCCAGGCCACCACGGTCCATCACCAGCAGGAAGTCCTTGAGACGACCGTCGGCACCGCGCCACAGGGCGATATCCGCCGGCTGGTCGAAGAGTTGCTCGATCAGGTTGTCCTGCAGCTTGAGGTCATGCTCGTAGATGATCCGCCGCAGGCTGCCGATCAGGCCGAGACGGTCGCCGTGGGTTTCGTAATAGAAGACGAAATCCTCGGTCAGGGTGTCGCGCAGGAACGGCACGCTGAGCAGGTCCTTGGGCAACTGGCTCAGCGACGCGGTTTCCAGCAGCGCGTCCGGGCGGCTCACGCCGAGTTTCTCCAGGGCCAGTTCCGGCGCCGGGGCGGCCGGCTTGTGGTGGAAAAACCAGCCCAGGCCGCCCGCCACCGTACCGGCCACGCAAAGCCCGAGCACAAGACCCAGCCAACGGCGCGAGCCGGCAGGTTGAGGGGTAGCCGCTACAACGGCGTCCGGGGAAGCTGTGTTATCGCTCATGTTCGCAAAGCCCATTCATCCGTGGAGCGGGATGTTCAATAGTTGAAGGTCTTGACCAGCAGCAGGTCGCCGATGGCTCGCAGGGGCACGGTGAAGCTCTCGCGCTTTTCATCGACGGTGTTTTCGTTGAGCACCAGATTGATCTGCGAGGTGATGACCTCGTTCTGGTTGGCGTGCTCGGTAAAGTTATAGCCGTCGCTGGCGCTGTAGTTGCCCCAGTAGTTCACATAAATCAGGTAGGTGCCGTGCAGCGGCGCGGTCATGGTGAACATTTCCGGGCCGGGGCCGTCGACGCCATCCGGGTCGAGGCCACCACCATTGGTCAACGCCGGATGCGCGTAGAAGGCGTGCTGGCCGTCGGGGGTGATGATGTGCAGGTCGAGTTCGGCCTTGGGGTCGTCCCAACCGAGGACCACGCGGATGCGCGCCGGAGTGATCTGCTTGTTGGCCTCGTAGAACTGCACACGTTTGAGGGACTTGCCCGTGGAGCTGCGCACTTCGACGCTGTTGGAGCCGGCACCGAAGGCATAGGGACGGACGAAACGACCGGCGTCGTCGGTGTAGAGATTCAGCGGGTTGCCGTTGACCGACAGGATATGGGGTTCACGCGGGCCGGAGGGCGGATTGATCCGGCCTTCGATGGGGGTGCGGCTGCGCTGGATGCCACGGTCGATGGGCGGCGTGGGGTAGGCCACCTGCGGCGCATCCTTGTGGTCGAGGAGACCTGCGTAACGCCAGCCGCCGGTCGGCTCCTGGAGCTCGGCCGAGGGCTCGGCCCAGGCGGTCGTGGCCCAGAGGGCGATCAGGATGGGGAAAAACCGGCGCATCAACAGCCTCCTTGCCATGCTTTATAAAACCCTGCGCAGAATCCACAGCGCACTCCCGACACGGTATCGGTCAGAGAAGACCTGTCGATGACAGGTAGGGGAAGCCGCAGAGGTTAGCGATTCGGCGGTTGTTAGACAATGGAGGTAAGGCGGTATTTGTGAGGTGGCTCATCAAATGAGCTGGGATCGTCGCTTTTGAACCGAAAAGCACTGAAAAACAAGGCAGAGTGCCACTATTCAGGCAAGATTTCCTGATCAGCATACGGCTTCTGCATCAGCAGGAAACAGGTAGGCGATGCTGTCCAATAAACCTGCGGAGCGAACGTTCGATACTTGATTACCAGTGGCACGTTCAGGGTCACACCGTTTGAAGATCACGCAACGCTTCCGGGTGTTGGCTCGCAACACGCAGCAGCGTTTGCGCCGCACCCGTGGGCTGTCGACGCCCCTGCTCCCAGTCCTGCAAAGTCCGCAGGCTGACGCCCAGAAGCTTGGCGAAATCACTCTGGGACAAACCGACCTTTGTCCGAGCCTCGGCAGCTGCGGTCAATGTCACCTTGGTGACCCGCGCCGCTTTACCCGCCTTCATTTGCCGGACTGAGGCCAGCAAGTCCTTCTGGAATTGTTCCAGTTCATCACTCATCGCTGAGTTCCTCCTTCAATTGCTTCAGAAACGCGGCAGGCAAGTTGTCAAATTTGGCCTTCGTATAGGCAATCAACAACCAAATACAACCGTCGGCAAGCCTGTTGTAGTAAATCACCCGCGTACCGCCTTGCTTGCCCATACCCGTACGAGACCAGCGAATCTTGCGCAATCCGCCGCTGCCGGGAACAACATCACCTGCCAGCGGGTTGCCCGCGATCCAGGTAATGAACTCATGGCGTTCGCCGTCATTCCAGATGGCCTCAGCGCAACGTTTGAATACTTCAGTTTCAATGATCGTATGCATGGGCGAAAAATACGGCAATGCCGTACCTTCAAGCAATCATACACCTGTGTCGTGTTATTACAATCGCGACGGCATCCCCGTCGCTTATCACTCAAGCCCTGCGCTCTTCCACAGTCGCGCTGACCGACCGATCCACCCTCGCCCAGAACGTCGGCAAAAACACCTCCGAGACCAGAATCCCCAGGTCGCCCCGCTCGAAGTGTGAGCGCCGGGCCCAGAGCGGGGACGCGGCCAACTGACCGTCATCGACCGAGTCCTCATAGCGGCACAGCTCTATCGCGCCACGCCGAAAATCGAGCTCACCGAACAACCACGGACCAATCGACTGATCGCCCAAGGCGCGAAAATCCAGGCCCGTGCTGCGCTGCACCGCCTCCGGGATCACGGTCCGGGCAAATACCCACGGAACGCCCTGCCCATTCAGATAGACCTCCCGCACCCAGCCACGGCTGCCGAGGGGCAAGCGCAACGCCGTACATTCACTGCGCAGCAAAACGGCCTCGCGCTCATATAAAGGCGTGACACCGAAACGACCGTCGGAAACCTCGACCAGACGCTGGGTCAATGATCCCGGGGCCAGCAGATAACCGGCCATAGGCTCCTCAAGTCGAGCGCCCAGTTGCTCGACCGACCGCCACTGCACCTTAGGGTCGGCACAGAGAGTTCGATGATTTCTCACATTGTCGAACATCGCGTTTTTCCACCTGTTGAAACCGACCGTGCGGCGTGGGCCATAGGGTCACACGTGGCCCCGTAGGGCCGAAGGGACATTCCTGCACTGTCGAAGTGCAGAGGATTCACGTCTCAATGGCCGCCAAGTCTGAGCACAACCTTGTTGATGGCGCTGGGCCCTGATGTCAGCGTGCAATCTGAAAGCAATAGCGGGGACTGTGGGAGCGGTGCTTGCCCGCGAAGCTTTTGACGGTCTCACTGGCCCCTTCGCGAGCAAGCTCTGCTCCTACAAAGTACGCGTTCGGGCGTGATGTTCGGTGCATGTGTTCAAGCGTGATTGTCGTCCGCGCCTGTGAAACGGAGGCATCACCGATTGCTCAGCGTCCCCGCTCAGCACAGAATTCCCTATCGCCACCAGAGCTGCCTGAATGATTGCTTTCGATCGCCTCGACCTCAACCTGCTACGGGTCTTCGACGCCGTGATGGAGGAGCGCAGCGTCCTGCGCGCCAGCCAGCGTCTGCACCTGAGTCAGTCGGCGGTCAGCCATGCGCTTTCGCGTCTGCGCGACAGCGTCGGAAAGGAGATTTTCGTGCGCACCGGCAAGGGCATGACGCCGACCCACTACGCCTTCGAGATCAGCGGCGCGGTGCGCGACGCCCTGCAGAACATCAGCGCCGAACTCATGTACCGCGCCAGCCATTTCACGCCATACACCGACATGGCGAACTGGGTCAGGGTCAGCGTGCCGAGGGTCAGCGCGTCATTCCAACCCTGGGCACCGGCCCGGACAAAGCAGTAGACCAGCGCGCTCATGCCGAAGGTGACGGTCAAGGCCCCCGCCAGATCGAAGTGACCGGTATGCCGTTCGGTTTCCTTCAGATAGCGCCAGGCCAGGGCCAGCAGCGCAATACCCACCGGCACAGCAGTACGCCGGAACCGGGAATACGAGCGGAAGAAGACGCCATGGATGACAGCCTTATGGGTGTAGAAGCACAGGAGAAAATCGGAGGCGACGAGAGGGAGGTCCATGTCGATCATTCATCCTTGATCGATGGACTACTATAAAAGAGACAACTTTGTGCCGACTAGCAGGACAAACCGGGATACGCCGCGCCGAAAACCGGGATAATCCCCCCCCGCGATAACGGTTCAGATCATGCTGCAAAACCTGTAGGAACCGGCTTGCCGGCGATAGCGTCCACACGAGCGCCGCATGACTCTAGGGCCTCATCGCCGGCAAGCCGGCTCCTACAGTGGACGTGTTGTCCCTGGGTTGTGCGCCCGGTATCAGGATGATTTGTCGACAACGGCCTACACCAGGCCCCTGACTGCCAACCCCTCGCATTTGCCCCTAAACCCGCTGTCTGCTAGTGTCGCGCCCGTTCAACGCCTACCGAGATCGCCGCCATGGCCCGCAAAAAAGCTTCCCTGGACTTCGAGCAATCCCTTGCCGACCTGCAAACCCTGGTCGAACGCCTGGAGAACGGCGAATTGTCGTTGGAAGACTCACTGACCGCCTTCGAGCAAGGCATCCGCCTGACCCGCGATTGCCAGGGTGCCCTGGCCCAGGCCGAGCAGAAGGTGCAGATCCTCCTCGAGCGCGACGGCGAACTGGCCGAAGCGCCCTTCGACGCGGAACAAGCAGAATGATCAAAGCCTATCAGGCCAGCAGCCAGGCCCGGGTCAACGCCGCACTCGAGACGCTGTTCAACGCCCCCAGCGCCGAACTCGCACGCCTCTATGAAGCCATGCGCTACAGCGTGATGAACGGCGGCAAGCGCGTGCGTCCGCTGCTGGCCTACGCCGCCTGCGAAGCCCTCGGCGGCAACCCTGAACAGGCCAACGGCGCGGCCTGCGCGGTGGAACTGATCCACGCCTACTCGCTGGTCCACGACGATCTGCCGGCCATGGACGACGACGACCTGCGTCGCGGCCAGCCAACCACCCACAAAGCCTTCGACGAAGCCTGCGCGATCCTCGCCGGCGACGGCCTGCAAAGCCTGGCCTTCAGCGCCCTGCTCGACCCGGGGCTGAGCGAGCTGAACGCCGACATCCGCCTGAACATGGTCACCACCCTGGCCCAGGCCGCTGGCCCTGCCGGCATGGTCGGCGGCCAGGCCATCGACCTCGGCGCGGTGGGCCTCAAGCTCGACCAGAAGGCCCTGGAATACATGCACCGGCACAAGACCGGCGCGCTGATCGAAGCCAGCGTCAAGCTCGGCGCCCTGGCCAGCGGCCAGGCGCAAAAGGACGAATTGCGCTCGCTGCAGGCCTATGCCCAGGCCATTGGCCTGGCTTTCCAGGTGCAGGACGATATTCTCGACGTGGAAAGCGACACCGCTACCCTCGGCAAGCGTCAGGGTGCCGATATCGCCCGCGACAAGCCGACCTACCCGGCCCTGCTCGGTCTGGACGCGGCCAAGGCCTATGCCCTGGAACTGCGTGACCAGGCGCTGCACGCCCTGCGACCGTTTGACGCGTGCGCTGAACCGTTGCGCGAGCTGGCCCGTTATATCGTCGAACGTCGCAGCTGAGTCAAACGCCGCGCTCAAGGCCGCATATCGGCCAACTTCGACGCTCCGCGTGGGCAGCGTGCGATGCATCAGGTAAACTGCCGCCTCTTCTATACCTATAACGATTCGCCTGATGCCCACGACGTTCCATGAGATTCCCCGCAAGCGCCCGACCACGCCCCTGCTGGACCGTGCCGACACGCCGGCCGGCCTGCGCCGGTTAGGTGAAGCCGAGCTGGAAACCCTGGCCGATGAATTGCGCCAGGAGTTGCTCTATTCGGTCGGTCAGACCGGCGGGCACTTCGGTGCCGGCCTGGGCGTGATCGAACTGACCATCGCGTTGCACTACGTCTTCGACACCCCGGACGACCGGCTGGTGTGGGACGTGGGCCATCAGGCGTATCCGCACAAGATCCTCACCGGTCGTCGCGAGCGCATGCACACCCTGCGTCAGAAAGACGGCCTGGCCGCCTTTCCGCGCCGTTCGGAGAGCGAGTACGACACCTTTGGCGTCGGTCACTCCAGCACCTCCATCAGTGCCGCCCTGGGCATGGCCATCGCCGCTCGCCTGCAGAACAGCGAGCGCAAGGCCATCGCCGTGATTGGCGACGGCGCGTTGACCGCCGGCATGGCCTTCGAGGCGCTGAACCACGCGCCGGAAGTCGACGCCAACATGCTGGTGATCCTCAACGACAATGACATGTCGATTTCGCGCAATGTCGGCGGCCTGTCCAACTACCTGGCGAAGATCCTCTCCAGCCGCACCTATGCGAGCATGCGCGAAGGCAGCAAGAAAGTGCTGTCGCGCCTGCCCGGGGCCTGGGAAATCGCCCGGCGTACCGAAGAATACGCCAAGGGCATGCTGGTCCCCGGCACCTTGTTCGAAGAGCTGGGCTGGAACTATATCGGCCCGATCGACGGCCATGACCTGCCGACCCTGATCGCCACCCTGCGCAATATGCGCGACCTCAAGGGCCCGCAGTTCCTGCATGTGGTGACCAAGAAGGGCAAGGGCTTCGCCCCGGCGGAACTCGACCCGATCGGTTACCACGCGATCACCAAGCTCGAACCCCTGGACGCCCCGGCCGCCGCGCCGAAGAAAGCCAGCGGACCGAAATACTCCGGCGTCTTCGGCGAATGGCTGTGCGACATGGCCGCCGCCGACTCGCGCCTGGTGGGCATTACCCCGGCGATGAAGGAAGGCTCCGATCTGGTGGCCTTCAGCGAGCGTTTCCCGCTGCGCTACTTCGACGTGGCGATTGCCGAGCAACACGCGGTGACCTTCGCCGCCGGCATGGCCTGCGAAGGCGCCAAGCCGGTGGTGGCGATCTACTCGACCTTTCTGCAACGCGGTTATGACCAGCTTGTCCACGATGTGGCGGTGCAGAACCTCGACGTGCTGTTCGCCATCGACCGCGCCGGCCTGGTGGGCGAAGACGGCCCGACCCACGCTGGCAGTTTCGACCTGTCGTACCTGCGCTGCATCCCCGGCATGCTGGTGATGACCCCGAGTGACGAGAACGAACTGCGCAAGATGCTCAGCACCGGTCATTTGTACAACGGCCCGGCGGCAGTGCGTTATCCGCGCGGTACCGGGCCGAACGCGACCATCGAGAAAGACCTGGAACCGATCGAGATCGGCAAGGGCGTGGTTCGCCGTCGGGGTAGCAAAGTGGCCCTGCTGGTGTTTGGCGTGCAGTTGACCGAGGCCTTGATCGTCGCCGAGAAGCTTGATGCGACCGTGGTCGACATGCGTTTCGTCAAACCGCTGGATGAAGCGTTGGTGCGTGAGATGGCCGGCAGCCATGAGTTGCTGGTGACGATCGAAGAAAACGCCATCATGGGCGGCGCCGGAGCGGCGGTCAGCGAGTTCCTGGCGCGGGACAACCTGCTCAAGCCGGTGCTGCACCTGGGGTTACCGGATGTGTACGTCGAACACGCGAAACCGGCGCAGATGCTGGCGGAGTGCGGGTTGGATGTGGCGGGGATCGAAGCGTCGGTGACTGAGCGGATGAAGCTGCTGGGGCTGTAGGCCCTTGCTACGCCCCCCCTTGCTCGCGATGGAGGTAGGGACACCGCGGGGCGTCAGGCACCCCGCGTTATCGTTGGCGCCCATCGCGAGCAAGCTCGCTCCTACAGGGGGAAAGCAGCGCCGGGCTTATCAGCCCAGCTGCCGCGGAATGCGGTACAGGTAGAACAGCACCACGGTGGACAGCACCAGCAGCATCAACGGCACCGCCTCCAGCCCGACAAACACCGCCAGGGTGCCGATCCAGGTCGGCAACGCCGCTACCACCAGGGCCTTGCGCCGCACATTCGCCAGCTCAATCCAGGCCGCCGGCTCTTCCGGCGTATCCAATGCCGTCTGCGTCGCGATCAGCGACCGCTTGTAAGCCCCGAAAAAGCGCAGGCTGACAAACATCGAAGCCACCCCGGCAATGAAAAACGGCATCGCCAGCACCGGCAGCAACGGATCCGTCTGAGCAAAAAGCCAGTTCGCGACAAACAGCGGCAGCACACTCAGCACCAGCTGTTTCCACCAGCCCACCGACAACCGACGCTTCACCTGGCCGCGGGTCACGCCGGATCCGCCTCGCTCTGGTGCTCGTTGCCCATCATATGGCCGAGCTTGCCGGCCTTGGTCGCCAGGTAGAGTTTGTTGTGCGGGTTCTGTCCGGTTTGCAGCGGCACGCGCTCGGCCACGGTGATGCCCATCTCGGTCAAGGCCTTGACCTTGCGCGGGTTGTTGGTCATCAGGCGTAGCGACTGGATGCCCAGGTATTCGAGCATCGGCCGGCAAATGGCGTAGTCGCGCAGGTCAGCGGCAAAGCCCAGGCGCTCGTTGGCCTCGACGGTGTCGGCACCGCCGTCCTGCAATTCATAAGCACGGATCTTGTTCATCAGACCGATGCCGCGACCTTCCTGGCGCAAGTACAGCAACACGCCGCGACCTTCGAGGGCGATCGCCCGCAGGGCCGCCTCCAGCTGAGAGCCGCAATCGCAGCGCTGGCTGAACAAGGCATCGCCGGTCAGGCATTCGGAATGCACACGGCCAAGAACCGGTGCGCCATCCGCCACATCCCCCAGAGTCAGCACGACGTGTTCACGACCGGTGGTTTCTTCGAGAAAGCCATTCATGGTGAAGGTCGCAAAGGGGGTTGGCAGTTTGGAAGCGGCGACGAAAACGACGGGCACCGTGTGCTCCTGATCAGTATGAGGACTGGAAATTCGCAGAAGTCGCATTGTAACAGTAGGTTCCTACAGACGCTTAGGCTGAATTATCCATGATAACTATCAATAGGTTTGATTCGTTGGCACCGGCAGCGGCATGGAGTCGAACGGATAAGGCTGCTTCCAGTGCTCGAAAATAGCCCGCAACTCACCACTTTTGACCAGTTCGTCCATACGTTGATCGTACAAAGCCATTAACGCCCGTCCCCGCGCCGTGTTGGCAAATCCGAGGTACAGCGGCAGGTCCAACAAGTGGGTGCGCTGGTACATTTCCGGGTGCGCGGCCTGGCCCAGCACCTCGTTCACCTCAGACAACGCATCAATGTAGTAGTCGGCGCGGCTGTGGGAAAGCATCGGCAAGATCCCATCCCGGCGCACGATTTCGTTGTAATGCCGGATATTGGGCAAGTAGTGCTGGTATTTGTAGCCACGCATCCAGGCCAGGCGGTAGATGCCCAGCGTCTCCAGAGTCGGCTGCGGATTGCTCGCCAGCCCCAGGGCATAGAGATGATCGACATCGAAATGCCAGCGCGGATACAGGGCACCCACCACCTCGTCGCGATAAGCCGCCACCCAGGCGTCCGCGTCACCCCGCTGCACCAGTCCGATCGTCCGGGTATAGGGCTCGATACTGATCAAGACCTTGACGCCTTTGGGCTCGAAAATCTCGCGCATGACATCCCAGGCCATGCCGCGACCGTCGGCACCGGTGTAGTCGACCCATTCCTCACTGGAGAGGTGGACCACCCCAGGCAAGGAAGTTTCTTCACGCGCCTGAACAACATTACCTACAACGCCACCCGTCAACAGACAGAACAGCAGCACCCACAACCGACAGCCAAACATGCCCGAATCCTCAGGTAAAGAGGTGCACCAGCCCTTGCATGACCAGCCAGGCGAAAACCCCGGCCAGTACGTCGTCGAGCATGATGCCGACGCCGCCATGAACATGCCGGTCGATCCAGCGGATCGGCCAGGGCTTGAGGATGTCGAAAAAACGGAACAGCGCAAAACCCGCCAGCAACCAGTACCAACCGTCCGGCACCAGCCAGAGGGTGATCCACATCCCGACCATCTCGTCCCAGACAATGCCTTCGTGGTCGTGCACCCGCAGATCGTTGGCGACCTTGCCGCACAGCCAGAAGCCGAACAGCAGGGTAACGCCCAGCATCAGCCAGTAGCCCCAGTCGGGCAACATCCGCCATAACGGTATAAAGGGTAGCGCAACCAGCGAACCCCAGGTGCCCGGAGCCTTGGGCAAGGTGCCGGAACCGAAGCCGAAGGCCAGGAAATGCCAGGGATTGCGCCAGACCGACGGCGGCACGAACTCGGCCGGGACCTGCTTGGGATGATCTGTCACGGTGTCTCCGGAAAATGTTGGTAGCCCCGGCGTGCCGGCGTGATGTCGCGGCCGGCGCTGTCCACCAGGATCACGCCCTGCCCGCCCAGTACCTGGCCGATCACCCGTACCGCTGGGTGCGCGGCCAGCAACCCGGGCAACTCGGCGGCTGGCAGGGTAAAGGCCAACACATAGTCATCACCACCGCTGAGGGCCGCCTCGCGGGCCCCTTCCTGACCGAGAAAGGCCTGCAGCGCCGAAGACAAGGGCAGCGCATCACGTTCCACCTGCAACCTGACGGAAGATGCCGTCGCGATATGCCCGCAATCGGCCAATAACCCGTCGGAGATATCCAGTGCCGAGGTCGCCTTGTTGCGCAAGAACTGACCCAATGCCAGTTGCGGCTTGGGCGACCAGTAGTGGTCCAACAGCGGCTCGGCAATCGCCGGCGCCGCCGTACGCTGCCCCAGCACCAGCGGCAAGGCACCCGCCGCATTGCCCAGGTCGCCGCCGGCACACAGCAGGTCGCCGACTTGCGCGCCACTGCGGGTCAGCGCCTGGCCCGTCGGTACCCGACCGAACACGGTCAGCGTCAGGCACAACGGCCCACGGGTGGTGTCACCACCTACCAGGCGCAAGCCACAGTGTTGCGCCATCAGGTTCAAGCCGCGGGCAAAGCCCTGCAGCCAGTCGGCGGCGTTGTGCGGCAAGGTCAGGGCAAGGGTAAAGGCCAGGGGCGTGGCGCCCATGGCGGCCAGATCACTGGCGGCAACAGCCAGCGCACGCTGGCCGAGCAGGAAAGGGTCGCAGGGATCGGCGAAGTGCACACCCGCCACCAGGGTGTCGGTGGAAATCGCCAGTTGTTCCCCGGCGGGGACGCTCAGCAGGGCGCAATCGTCGCCGATGCCCAGGGCAACACCCTCGCCGGCCTGCGCACAGGGCGCGGCGGCGAAGAAATTGCGGATCAGCTCGAACTCGCCCATGCAAAGGTCAAGCGCGGATCAGCGCTTGAACGCCTTCACTTCAGCTTCACGCAGGCGCGGCGCCAGTTTGTCGAGCACGCCGTTGACGAACTTGTGACCGTCGGTGGAACCGTAGACCTTGGCCAGTTCGATCCCTTCGTTGATCACCACGCGGTACGGTACGTCGACGCGCTTGAGCAGTTCCCAGGTGGACAGGCGCAATACCGCCAGCTCAACCGGGTCCAGCTCTTCGATCTCGATGTCCAGGCAAGGTTTGAGAACGGTGTCGATTTCGCTCTTGAACTGCGGAACGCCATGCAGGATTTCACGGAAGTAAGCGCCGTCGACATCGCTGAAATCGTTGTCGACCCGGAACTGCGCCTCGATCTCGTTCAGCGACTGCTTGGCCATGTGCCACTGGTACAGGGCCTGGGTCGCGAGCTGACGGGCTTCGCGACGCTTGACGCTCTTGGAGGGCTTGCCGGCGCCTTCAGGCTTCGGATCGCGCGGGTTGAAACGATCGCTTTCGTCGCTAATCACACAGCCTCCAATTGCGCCAGCAAGCTGACCATTTCCAGGGCGGAAAGGGCGGCTTCGGCGCCTTTGTTGCCGGCTTTGGTGCCGGAACGTTCGATGGCTTGTTCGATGGAGTCGACCGTCAGTACGCCAAACGCGACCGGCACGCCAAACTCCATGGAGACCTGGGCCAAGCCCTTGGTGCATTCACCCGCCACGTATTCGAAGTGCGGAGTACCGCCACGAATAACCGCGCCGAGGGCGATGATCGCCGAGAAGTCGCCTTTCTGCGCGACTTTTTGTGCCACCAGCGGGATTTCGAAGGCGCCAGGTGCGCGGATGATGGTGATGTCGCTTTCGCTGACACCGTGGCGAACCAGGGTGTCAACAGCGCCGCTCACCAGGCTTTCGACAACGAAGCTGTTGAAGCGGCCGACCACCAGGGCGTAGCGGCCTTTGGGGGCGATGAAGGTACCTTCGATGGTCTTCAGGGTCATTCGACAATTCTCTTAAAGAGCCGGGGCGCGCCTAGTACGCGCCCCTCAGGGATATTTGAACCGCGAATCAAGGGCCGCGAGCAGCCAGTCTTTATTCGGAGGGCACGTATTCTACTACTTCCAGGTCGAAACCGGATATCGCATTGAACTTCATCGGCGCACTCATCAGGCGCATTTTGCGTACGCCCAGGTCGCGCAGGATCTGCGAACCGGCACCGACGATGCTGTAGGTGGTCGGCTTTTTCGCCGGCACCTGCTCGGCGGTCTCGCGGATATGCGCCAGCAACACGTCGCCATCCAGCGGGTGACCGAGCAGCAGCACCACGCCGCTACCGGCCTCGGCCACCGCGGCCATGGCCGCGCGCAGGCTCCAGCGCCCGGGTTGCTTGACCATCAACAGGTCGCGCAGCGGGTCCATGTTATGCACCCGCACCAGGGTCGGTTCTTCGGCGCAGAAGCTGCCCAAAGTCAGCGCCATGTGCACGTCGCCTTCCACCGAATCACGATAGGTCACCAGGTTGAAATGCCCCAGTTCGCTGTCCAGCGGCTGCTCGGCAATCCGCTGAACGGTACGTTCGTGGATCATCCGGTAGTGGATCAGGTCGGCGATGGTGCCGATCTTGATGTTGTGTTCGGCGGCGAAGGTTTCCAGTTCGGCGCGACGGGACATGGTGCCGTCGTCGTTCATCACTTCGCAGATCACGCCACTTGGCTCGAAACCGGCCATGCGCGCCAGGTCGCAGGCCGCTTCAGTGTGGCCGGCGCGGGCCAGGGTTCCGCCGGGCTGGGCCATCAGCGGGAAGATGTGGCCAGGGCTGACGATGTCCTCGGCCTTGGCATCCTTGGCCGCTGCCGCTTGCACGGTGCGGGCGCGGTCGGCGGCGGAGATGCCGGTGGTCACGCCTTCGCTGGCCTCGATGGATACGGTGAACTTGGTGCCGAAGCCGGAACCGTTGCGCGGCGCCATCAGCGGCAGCTTGAGCAGTTCGCAGCGCTCACGGCTCATCGGCATGCAGATCAGGCCACGGGCGTGCTTGGCCATGAAGTTGATGTGCTCGGCCTTGCAGCATTCGGCGGCCATGATCAGGTCGCCTTCGTTCTCGCGGTCTTCGTCATCCATGAGGATGACCATCTTGCCCTGGCGAATGTCTTCGACCAGCTCTTCAATCGTATTGAGCGCCACGCGGCACCCCCCTTCTTTCAAAATTTGAGTGTCAGGATTTGAGGTAGCCGTTGGCGGCCAGGAAACTTTCGCTGATGCCACCGCTCGACGGCTCCGCAGCCTTGTCGCCCAGCAGCAGGCGCTCCAGGTAACGAGCCAGCAGGTCGACTTCGAGGTTGACTTGGCGACCAGGACGGTAGTCGGCCATGATGGTTTCGGCCAGGGTGTGTGGGACGATGGTCAGTTCGAACTCGGCGCCGTTCACCGCGTTGACCGTCAGGCTGGTGCCGTCGACGGTGATCGAGCCCTTATGGGCGATGTATTTGGCCAGTTCTTTCGGCGCGCGGATGCGGAACTGGATGGCCCGGGCGTTTTCTTCACGGGCAACCACTTCACCGACACCGTCGACATGGCCGCTGACCAGGTGCCCACCGAGGCGGGTGGTCGGGGTCAAGGCTTTTTCCAGGTTGACCCGGCTGCCGGCTTTCAACTGGTTGAAGGCGGTGCAGTCCAGGGTTTCGCGGCTGACGTCGGCCCAGAAGCCGTCGCCCGGCAGTTCGACCGCGGTCAGGCAGACGCCGTTCACCGCGATGCTGTCGCCGAGCTTGACGTCGGCCAGGTCCAGCTTGCCGGTTTCCACGTAGACGCGGACGTCGCCGCCCTTGGGGTTCAGGGCTCGGATACTGCCGATGGATTCGATAATGCCGGTAAACATGAAGTCCTCCTCGAGAACAGGCCCGCGCGTGGCGCAAGCCAAAAATTATACGCCGGGTGCCGGGTCAGGTATTGCGGTGACTCGCCAGTCACTGCCGACTGCGCGCATTTCGATGATCTTCAGCCGAGGCGCCTGGTCCATCCGCTCCAGCGGCCAGTCCAACAATGGACGCGCCGTGGAGCCGAGAAACTGACCGGCGACAAACAATTGGTATTCGTCCACCAGACCCTGCCGGGCAAAGGCACCCGCCAGGCGTGGGCCGGCTTCCACCAGCACTTCGTTGACGCCACGGGCGGCCAGTTCGGTCAGCAAGCGGCGCAGGTCGACGTGACCTTCGGCGCCAGGGACTTCCAGCAGCTCATGGCCCAGGGCCTGATAACGTTCGGCGGCGCCCGGAATGCAGGTCACCACCAGCGCCGGGCCCGCCGTGAAGAATGGAGCATCCAATGGTACCCGCAGGCGCCCGTCGATCAACACCCGCAGGGGGGGACGGCGCTCGGCCAGGGCGCTCAGTTCCGGATCGAGGCCCAGCTCGGCCGGGCGCACGGTCATCCGCGCATTGTCCGCCAGCACGCTGTCGGCGCCGGTCAGCACCACGCTGGCCTGGGCCCGCAGGCGCTGCACGGCGGAACGCGCCTGCGGCCCGGTGATCCACTGGCTTTCGCCGCTGGCCATGGCGGTGCGCCCGTCCAGGCTCATCGCCAACTTGACCCGCACGAACGGCACGCCGTGTTCCATGCGTTTGAGGAAGCCCTGGTTCAGTGCCCGCGCCTCGCCTTCCAGCACACCGCTGTGCACGGCGATGCCGGCGTCGGCCAGACGCTTGAGGCCACGGCCGGCGACTTCCGGGTTGGGGTCCTGCATGGCCGCGACCACCCGCGCCACGCCGGCCTTGACCAGGGCGTCGGCACACGGTGGCGTACGACCAAAGTGGCTGCACGGCTCAAGGGTGACGTAGGCCGTGGCCCCACGGGCGTTTTCACCCGCCTCGCGCAGGGCATGCACCTCGGCATGCGGTTCGCCGGCGCGCACGTGCCAGCCTTCGCCGACCACCACGCCCGCCTGCACGATCACACAGCCAACCCGTGGATTCGGATGGGTCGAGTAGCGGCCCTTGCGGGCCAGCTCCAGGGCACGGGCCATATAGTGGGCGTCGAGGACGGCCTGCTCGGTTGGACGGCTCATTCTTTGGCGGGCTCGCGGGCGAGGCGGTCGATCTCTTCGCGGAACTCGTTGAGGTCCTGGAAGCGGCGATAGACCGAAGCAAAACGGATATAGGCGACTTCATCGAGTTTCTGCAACTCGGCCATCACCAGTTCACCGACGACCAGCGACTTGACCTCGCGCTCGCCGGTGGCCCGCAGCTTGTGCTTGATATGCACCAGCGCGGCTTCCAGGCGCTCGACACTGACCGGGCGCTTTTCCAGCGCGCGCTGCATGCCGGCGCGAAGTTTGTCTTCGTCGAAGGGTTGGCGGCTGCCGTCCTGTTTGATCAGGCGTGGCAGGACCAGTTCGGCGGTCTCGAAGGTGGTAAAACGTTCACCGCAGGCCAGGCATTCACGCCGGCGGCGCACCTGTTCGCCCTCGGCGACCAGACGCGAGTCGATGACTTTGGTGTCGTTGGCACCGCAGAAGGGACAGTGCATGGTGGCAGGCAACAAAAAATGGGAGGGCCATGGTAGCGCATCCCCGTGGCAAGACAAGCCATAGGGTTTGCGGTATACAGTCGCCCGACTACCTTTTATACAGATAGATGCAGCGTATTTCGCCTTGGGTTGGAGCCGTTCATGTCAGTACGACCGCTTGTTTTGCTCAGTCTCGCCGGCCTCCTGGCCGCTTGTGGCAGCCCACCACCCAAGCCCGTCCCGGTGGCGCCAGCCCAGCAACAGGCAAACAAACCGGTCAATCCCTATGAAGAACTCGGTCCATTGCCCAGCTTTCAGCGTGAATTGAGCGGTACCTTGCAAGGCGTGCCGGCAGGCGCGGAAGTAGAACTGGCGCTGTTGGTGATCGACGAGCGCGGTCGTCCACAGCAATTGCTGGCCAGCAGCAAGATCAACGGCACCGGCCAGGTCCTGCCATTCCGCCTGCGCTTCAACCCGGAGGTGTTCCCGGTGGGCAGCCGGGTGGAATTGCGCGGACGGGTCAGCCAGTCCGGGCAATTGATCTTGCATCTGCCGTCGCGAATCATCACCGAGCCGACCACCCAGGCCCTGGGCCAGTTGCAATTTTTTACCGCGCCATGAGTGCACCGGCGGACCTGCAACGTTCCTTGAGCGAGTTGCTGGGCGATGCGCAACTGGTGGCCTGTGAATTACCCGGGACCGCGTTGCAGTTGTGGCTGATCGATGCACACAACATGGATCGCGCCTTTACCTCCGAAGAAACCCGGCGAATCCTGCATGAACCGCCTTATTGGAGTTTCTGCTGGGCCAGCGGCCTGGCCATGGCCCGCTACCTGGCGGAAAACCCGCACTGGGTGGCGGGCAAGCGAGTGCTGGATTTCGGCGCTGGTTCCGGTGTGGCGGCGATCGCCGCGGCCCGGGCCGGGGCGCGGGAAGTGGTGGCCTGCGACCTCGATCCACTGGCGTTGGCGGCTTGCCGGGCGAATGCGGCACTCAATGGGGTGGAACTGCGCTACAGCGCGGACTTCTTTGCCCAGAGCGATCGTTTCGATCTGATCCTGGTGGCGGATGTGCTGTATGACCGGGAAAACCTGCCGTTGCTCGATCAGTTTCTCAGCCGGGGCCAGGAGGCCCTGGTGGCCGATTCGCGGGTGCGGGATTTCCGTCATCCGTTGTATCGCCGCGTGGAAATGCTCGAAGCCTTCACGCTGCCGGACTTGGCCGAGCCGGAGGAGTTTCGCCAGGTCAGTCTCTACCATGCCCGGCGTCAGCCGGCTTTCGGCCATCGAGCCCAGGCTTTATAGTTGTCCCATTCCCCGCTTTCCGAGATTCCGATGACTCAGCCCACCCCCTACATCTTCGACGCCACCACCGCTGATTTCGACCAGTCGGTGATCGAGAACTCGTTCCACAAGCCGGTGCTGGTGGACTTCTGGGCCGAGTGGTGCGCGCCCTGCAAGGCGCTGATGCCGATGCTGCAACAGATCGCCGAGAGCTATCAGGGTGAGCTGCTGCTGGCCAAGGTCGACTGTGATGCCGAGCAGGACATCGCCGCCCGTTTCGGCATTCGCAGCCTGCCCACCGTGGTGCTGTTCAAGGATGGCCAGCCGGTGGATGGTTTCGCCGGTGCCCAGCCGGAATCGGCGGTGCGCAAAATGCTCGAGCCGCATGTGCAGATGCCGCCGCCGACGGCGGCCGATCCTCTTGAGCAAGCCGAGGCGCTGTTCGCCGAAGGTCGGATCGGTGATGCCGAAGCGGCCCTCAAGGAACTGCTGGGCGAAGACAACAGCAACGCCAAGGCGCTGATCCTCTATGGCCGTTGCCTGGCCGAGCGCGGCGAGTTGGGCGAAGCCCAGGCGGTGCTCGACGCGGTGAAGAGCGACGAGCACAAGGCCGCGCTGGCCGGGGCCAAGGCGCAACTGACCTTTTTGCGTCAGGCGGCTGACCTGCCGGAGGCCGCTGACTTGAAAGCGCGCCTGGCGCAGAACCCGCAGGACGATGAAGCGGCCTACCAGTTGGCGGTGCAGCAACTGTCGCGCCAGCAATACGAAGCGGCGCTGGACGGTTTGCTCAAGCTGTTTACCCGCAATCGCGGCTACAGCGAAGGCCTGCCGCACAAGACTTTGCTGCAGGTGTTCGATCTGCTGGGCAACGACCACCCGTTGGTGACCACCTACCGTCGCCGACTGTTCGCCGCGCTGTACTAAACACCGCTGCATTGCCCTTGTGGGAGCTGGCTTGCCAGCGATGAACGATAACGCGGTCTGCCTGAAACACCGCAGCGTCTGAATCGCCGGCAAGCCGGCTCCTACAGGATGTGTGTTGTGTTTGAGGTTGGGGCCCCGCCCTCAAGCCTGGACCCAACTGTAAAGCGGCGAATCCGTCCCGCTCAGCACCTTGACCTCGCTACAGTGGCGCAAGCGCACCAACAGGCGCTTGGCCGCCGCCGTACTCCCCGCCAGCCCCTCCAATTGTCCGAGCAACTGCGGCCCGTCGATCTGCCCGGCCTGGCGCACCAGATCCCTGGCCGTCTGCCACAAGGCCTCGTCCTGGCTCACCGGCCGGGCCACCACCGCAGCGCCCGCGTCTGGCGGCACGCTCACTTGCAACTGCGCGCCCAACCGCGCCCAGTCGCCTTCATCCAGCTCTAGCGTCAAATCCACCGGCCATTGGCCGATGGTGCCTCGAATTCGCAGCATGATGCTCACCTCGCGATTGCAGGCGCCCATGCTCCCATGCGTCACCCGACACGCCAAGCCAGTGGCCGAACAAGCCATAAATTGTTATAAGATCACATAACAAAACACCCTTGTTGCCGTTCCTGGAGAAACGCCATGCGCCACCTGCTGCTCGCCCTGCCTTTTGCCCTGCTCCCGCTGGTTGCCGCCCAGGCCCATGACGCCCACGAACACGGCAGCCTCGGCGCTCACGAGCACGGCGTGGGCCGGCTGAACGCGGCACTCGACGGCCAGACCCTGGAACTGGAACTGCAAAGCCCGGCGATGAACCTGGTGGGCTTCGAACACCCGGCCACCAGCGATGCCGACAAGGCCAAGGTCGCGGCCGTACACCTGTTGCTGGAGAAGCCGCTGGAGCTGTTCAACCTGCCGAAAGCCGCCGCTTGCGTCGTCGCCAGCCAAACGCTGGAAAGCCCGCTGTTCGGCGATCCGGCGCCTGAAGAAGCCGATGACGATGATGACGACGATCACGCCCCTGAAGCCGCCGGCCCCACCCCAGTCGCCGGTGCCGAGCACCATCACGACCACAGCGAGATCCACGCCCATTACCAATTCACCTGCGCCACTCCGGCCGCGTTGAAGACCCTGGACCTGGGCCAGGTGTTCAAGACTTTCCCGGCCACTCACAAGATCCAGGTGCAATTGATTTCCGGCAGCGGCCAACAAGGGGTTGACGCCACGCCAGAGGCTGCCACCCTGAAGTTCTGATCCGCCTCCATCCCTGTAGGAGCCAGCTTGCTGGCGATGAACGATAACGCGGTCTGCCTGAAACACCGCGGCGTCTGAATCGCCAGCAAGCTGGCTCCTACATGAGTACCCACCTGTGAATCGGCCTTTATGACCCAAGCACTTATCGAACTGTCCGACCTCGGCTTCAACTGGCCCGGCCATCCGCAGTTGCTGGATATCCCGGCGTTCCGTCTGGAACCGGGCGAAACGTTGTTCCTCAAAGGTCCCAGCGGCAGCGGCAAGACCACCTTGCTTGGCCTGTTGGGCGGCGTGCAGAAACCCAGCCGGGGCAGCATCCGCCTGCTCGGCCAGGAACTCACCGAACTGGGGGCCGGCGCCCGCGACCGTTTTCGCGTCGACCACACCGGCTATATTTTCCAGCAGTTCAACCTGCTGCCGTTTCTCTCGGTACGCGAGAACGTCGAGCTGCCTTGCCACTTTTCCAAACTGCGCGCCAGCCGCGCGATCCAGCGCCACGGCAGTGCCGACCAGGCCGCCGCGACCCTGCTCGCCCACCTCGGTCTGAGCGATCCGGCCCTGCTCGAACGTCGCGCCGACTCGCTGTCCATCGGCCAGCAGCAACGGGTCGCCGCCGCCCGCGCGCTGATCGGCCAGCCGGAGTTGGTGATCGCCGACGAGCCGACTTCGGCGCTGGACTACGATGCCCGCGAAGCCTTTATCCGACTGCTGTTCGCCGAATGCCGCGAAGCCGGCTCCAGCCTGCTGTTCGTCAGCCATGACCAGAGTCTGGCCCCGCTGTTCGACCGTCACCTGTCGCTGTCCGAATTGAATCGCGCGGCCACGCCCGCGGAGGTCTGAGATGTATCTGTTTCGTCTGGCCCTGGCCAGCCTGGCCAACCGCCGCTTCACCGCTCTGCTCACGGCCTTCGCCATCGCCCTGTCGGTCTGCCTGCTGCTGGCCGTGGAGCGCGTGCGCACCGAAGCCCGCGCCAGCTTCGCCAGCACCATCAGCGGCACCGACCTGATCGTCGGCGCCCGCTCGGGCTCGGTGAACCTGCTGCTGTACTCGGTGTTTCGCATCGGCAATGCCACCAACAACATCCGCTGGGACAGCTTCGAGCACTTCGCCAACAACCCGAAAGTGAAGTGGGCGATCCCAATGTCCCTCGGCGACTCCCATCGCGGCTACCGGGTACTGGGCACCAGCGAGGCCTATTTCGAGCATTACCAGTACGGCCACCAGCAGAACCTGCAACTGGCCGAAGGCCGCCCGTTCGCCACCGACCCGTTCGAGGTGGTGCTCGGTGCCGAGGTGGCCGACGCGCTGCACTACAAGCTTGGCGACAAGCTGGTGCTGGCCCATGGCGTGGCGGCCATCAGCCTGGTCAAGCATGACGACAAACCCTTCAGCGTGGTCGGTATCCTCAAGCGCACCGGCACACCGGTGGACCGCACGCTGCATATCAGCCTCGGCGGCATGGAGGCGATCCATATCGATTGGCACGACGGTGTACCCGCCCACGGCGCCGGACGCATCAGCGCCGACCAGGCACGCAATATGGACCTGACGCCGCAAGCCATCACCGCCTTCATGCTCGGCCTGAACAACAAAGTCTCGACCTTCGCCCTGCAACGCGAGATCAATGAGTTCCGTGGCGAGCCGATGCTGGCGATCCTGCCAGGCGTGGCCTTGCAGGAGCTGTGGAGCCTGATGGGCACGGCGGAAAAAGCCTTGTTCGTGGTCTCGCTGTTCGTGGTCCTGACCGGCTTGATCGGCATGCTCACGGCGATCCTCACCAGCCTCAACGAACGCCGCCGGGAGATGGCGATCCTGCGCTCGGTGGGCGCGCGGCCTTGGCATATCGCCAGTCTGCTGATACTGGAAGCCTTTGCCCTGGCGTTGTCCGGGGTAGTGGCCGGGGTCGGTTTGCTCTACCTGTGCATCGCCCTCGCCCAGGGTTATGTGCAATCGAACTACGGGCTGTACCTGCCGCTGTCCTGGCCGAGCGAATATGAATGGACGCTGCTCGGCGGTATCCTCGTTGCCGCCCTGTTGATGGGCAGCGTGCCGGCGTGGCGCGCCTATCGACAATCCCTGGCCGATGGCCTGTCCATCCGTTTATGAGTGCTGCGATGAAGAATAAAGTCCTGGTCGGCGTGTTGCTGGCGCTGTCCGTGGTAACGGCAACGCCGCTGTGGGCCGATGACAAACCCAAGGAGCTGGCCTGGCAGGACATGATTCCGCCCGATGCGCCGCCGGAAGTCCCGCAGATGGCACCGCTGCATGACCTGTCGAAAATCGGCAGCATGAACGTCGAAGCCGCGCCAGCGGCCAAGCAGTCGTTACCCGATGCGCCGGTGGTCAAGGCCCTGGATGGCCAGCATGTGCGCCTGCCGGGGTATATCGTGCCGCTGGAAGTCAGTGAGGAAGGCCGGACCACGGAATTCCTGCTGGTGCCGTATTTCGGCGCCTGCATCCATGTGCCACCACCGCCGTCGAACCAGATCGTGCATGTGACCAGTGAGCTGGGGGTCAAGGTTGACGAGCTGTATCAGCCGTACTGGATCGAGGGTGACATGCAGGTCAAGCAGAGCACCAGCGACCTGGCGGATGCGGGGTACAGCATGGCGGCACAGAAGATCTACGTGTACGAATTGCCGGAGTAAGACCGCTCGTTCACCGGTGTTTTCAAGGGCGTCATCGCGAGCAAGCTTGCTCCTACAAATTGAGCGTCGTGCACAGATTTTGCGTACGACACAAATCCTGTAGGAGCAAGCTTGCTCGCGATAGCGTCAGCAGAAACAACCCAAAAGTTCCTGCCCCAACTCGACCATTGGCTTTTCATTGAGCTGGGTCAACAACCAGCCCTGCCTTCCGTTGAGCTGAGTCAACGACCGACCCAGCTCGCTCCTTACCATTGGACCCAGTGAATTTGAACCGTCCTTTGGAGCCCCCCCCAATGCAAAAATCCCTGCTCAGCGCCTCTCTCGTTGCGCTCGCCCTCGCCGCGCCCCTTGCCCACGCCCACGAGGCGGGTGATTTCATCGTCCGCGCCGGTGCCGCCACCGTCTCGCCCAATGACAGCAGCGGCGACCTGAAACTCGACGGCGCGCGAATCTCCGGCACCAAGGCCACAGTGGACAGCGACACCCAGCTGGGCCTGGCCTTCGCCTACATGTTCACCGACCATATCGGTCTGGAACTGCTGGCCGCGACGCCGTTCCATCACGAAGTATCGGTCAAGGGCCTCGGCCCGGCGCTGGATGGCAAGCTGGGGGATATCAAGCAACTGCCACCGACCCTGTCGCTGCAGTACTACCCGCTGGATGCCAGCTCCAAGTTCCAGCCCTATGCCGGTGTCGGTATCAACTACACCATGTTCTTCGGCGAAGACCTGACCAGCAAGCGCAAGGATGAAGGCTTCAGCAACATGAAGCTGCAGAACTCGGTGGGCCTGGCCGGACAACTGGGCTTCGACTACATGCTCACCGACCGCATGCTGCTCAACGCCTCGGTCTGGTATGTGGACATCGACACCAAGGCCACCGTCGACGGGCCGACCGCCCTGGGCGTAGGCCAGACCAAGGTGGATGTGAAGGTCGATCCATGGGTCTACATGGTCGGTATCGGCTACAAATTCTAAGCTCTACCTTGAGTTCCAGTACTCACTTTGTGGCGAGCGGGCTTGCCCGCTCGCCACCTATCAGCGTTCCATCACCCCATGAAAAAGGCGCCTCATCAGGCGCCTTTTTCATTTGCAACAATCGACTTCAGCGCCCCAGCAAACGCGCCAATCCGACACTCATCGGCGTCGGCTCGGCCAGTTCGAAACGCTCCAGCAGCCGCTGGTTGTTCGCCCGCGAATGGCGAATATCACCCGAGCGCGCCGGCGCATAGGTCACCGGCGGCAGCGCACCGACCACCTCGCCCAGCGCCACCAGCATCTGCTTGAGCGTCGTCGCCCGGTTCAGGCCAACGTTGATCGCGCCCTCCTGCACCTGCGGCGCCTCGAGCGCCTGCACCAGGATCTTCACCAGATCGCCGACGTAAATGAAGTCCCGGGTCTGCTCGCCATCGCCGAAGATGGTGATCGGCAGTCCCTTCAAGGCCCGCTCGCAGAAAATACTGATCACCCCGGAATACGGCGAGGACGGGTCCTGGCGCGGGCCGAAGACGTTGAAGAAACGGAAGATCACCGGCTCCAGGCCATGCTGGCGGCGGTAGAAGTCCAGGTACTGCTCGCTGGCCAGCTTGTCCGAGGCATAGGGCGTCAGCGGGGCCTTGGCGATGTCCTCAACGATGGACTCACCTTCGCCATTATTGCCGTAGACCGCCGCGCTGGAAGCGAACAACACCCGCTTGACGCCCGTCTGGCGCATGGCCTCACAGACATTCAGCGTACCGATGAAGTTGCTCTGGTGGGTCCGCACCGGGTCCTCGACCGACGCCTGCACCGACGCGACCGCCGCCAGGTGCACCACGGCCTGACAGCCAAGCAGCGCCCGCGCCACGACGGCGGCATCGGCGACATCGCCTTCGATCAGTTCGACCCGCGGATTGTCCAGGGCCAGGTTGCTGCGCTTGCCGGTCGACAAGTCATCGAGGATACGCAGCGAGTAACCTTTTGCCAGCAGCGCTTCGGCCAGGTTCGAGCCGATGAAGCCGGCGCCGCCGGTGATAAGAATGGGGGCCTCAGCCATGACGATAGAACCTGTCGAGTAGCGCCGGCAATGCCGCACGCCAGGCACGGGGCTTGATGCCAAAGGTATGGAGAATTTTCTTGCAGGCCAGCACCGCGTGCTGCGGCTCTTCCGCCGCATCCGGACGCGCGGCGTGGGCCTGGGCGGTCGGCGCCTCGATGGCCAGCGGGTGCAGTTGCCGGGCCTCGGTCAGAATCGCCTGGCCGAGGGCCAGCGGCGTGGTCGCCTCGTGGCCGGCGTAGTGGTAGGTGCCCCACAGCGGCGCGGCGCAATCCAGTTGCTTGAGCACCGAGATGATCACCCGGGCCGCGTCGTCCACGGGGGTCGGGTTACCGCGCCGGTCATCGGCCATCAGCAGTTCGTCGGGCTGCTCGGCCCGGGCCAGGAAGCGCCCAAGGGTGCCCTCGGAACTGTCGTCGAGCAACCAGCCAAAGCGCAGCAGCACATGTTGCGGGCAAGTCGCGCGCACGCTCTGCTCGATCCGCCACAACGCCTGGCCACGCAGGCCCAGGGGCACGGGTTCGTCTTTTTCGCTGTAGGCGGTGGCCCGCGAGCCGTCGAACACCCGATAGCTGGAAGGTTGCAGGAGGATGATGTTGTGATGCTGGCAGAGTTCGGCCAGCCGCTCGACCGCGCGCTCCTGGTCGGCCAGGCGCGCCTCGCCGACCGTCTCCGCCTGGAACCAGTCGAAGTAGAAGGCAAGGTTGATCAACGCATCCGGACGGGTGTCGTCGAGCAGTTGCGTGAGGCTCGCGGCATCCCAGCCTTCTTGTGGCGGACGGGGGGCGAGGAAACCGATATCTTCCTCCGCACCGAGGCGAATCAGCGCCTGCCCAAGGGCATTTCCGCCGCCCAGTAACATAAGGCGCATTCGCATAGAGTCAGCAGGCCCAAGTCTGTTCAGAACGATGGTGATTGGCGGCCAGCTTGTGGCCGACCGCTGGCAATAGCCAGAATCCTTGCATTTTGCGGGTTTTGCGCGCAACCGTCACGGATAAACTGCCTGAAGGTACCGTTGTGGCGAGGGGGCTTGCCGCCGTTGGGGTGCGAAGCGCCCCTGAAACCTGAGATCGCGGCGTACCAGATGGAACAGGTTGAGCGGTTTGCGACTGCTTCGCAGTCGAGCGCGGGCAAGCCCGCTCGCCACCGACGGAGCTGGACTCAAGCCCCCTCACTACTTGCAACTTGGGCCGTACGACCGCATAAATAAACCCATGAATCTTCCCGAATCGGTCCACGACGCCCTGGCAGGGTTCCACCCGGCCGTCAGCGCCTGGTTTCGCAATACCTTCCCCGACGTGACCGGCGCCCAGGCCCGTGCCTGGCCGTTGATCCGCCAGCGCCGGTCGACGCTGATCGCCGCGCCGACCGGCTCCGGCAAGACCCTGACGGCCTTCCTCGCGGTGATCGACGACCTGGTTCAGCAGGGCCTGGCCCAGGGTGGCGAACTGCCAGATGAAACCCTGATCGTCTATGTCTCGCCGCTCAAGGCGCTGTCCAACGATATTCGCATCAACCTGCAGGACCCACTCGCGGGCATCACCGCACAGCTCGAGCGCCTGGGCCTGCCGCCGCTGTCGATCAGCACCGCGGTGCGCACTGGTGACACCCCGCAGAACGAACGCACGCGCCTGCGCAAGACCGCGCCGCATATTCTGGTGACCACGCCCGAATCGCTCTATGTGCTGCTCGGCTCCGACTCCGGCCGACGCATGCTGGGCACTGTTCGTACGGTCATCGTCGACGAGATCCACGCCATCGCCGCCAGCAAGCGCGGCAGCCACCTGGCCCTGAGCCTGGAGCGTTTGCAGGCATTGTGTGGCGAGTCGTTGCTACGCATCGGCCTGTCGGCCACGCAAAAGCCCATTGAGGCGGTGTCGCGTTTTCTGGTGGGTACCGGGCGCGCCTGCGAAATCATCGATATCGGCCACGCCCGCCCCCGCGACCTGGGCATCGAGGTACCGCCCGTGCCGCTGACGGCGGTAATGGCCAACGATGTCTGGGAGCTGGTCTACGAACGCCTTGCCGAACTGGCCCGGCAGCACCGCACCACGCTGATTTTCGTCAACACCCGACGCCTGGCCGAACGCCTGGCCCGGCACTTGAGCGAGCGCCTCGGTAAAGAGGCGGTGGCCGCCCACCATGGCAGCCTCGCCAAGGAACAGCGCCTGGATGCCGAACAACGGCTCAAGCGCGGCGAGTTGCAGGTGCTGATCGCCACCGCTTCGCTGGAACTGGGCATCGATATCGGCGAGGTGGAACTGGTCTGCCAGATCGGCTCGCCGCGCTCCATCGCCGCGTTCCTGCAACGGGTCGGACGCTCCGGTCACCAGGTCGGCGGCACGCCAAAGGGTCGGCTGTTCGCCACTTCGCGGGACGAGTTGATCGAATGCGCCGCCCTGCTCGACTGCGTGCGCCGGGGCGAACTGGATACCTTGCTGATTCCCCGCGCGCCGCTGGATGTGCTGGCCCAGCAGATCGTCGCCGAGGTCAGTTGCCAGGAATGGCGGGAGCAGCCGCTGCTGGAACTGATCCGCGGCGCCGCGCCCTATGCCGGGCTGGACGAGCCCCACTACCAGGCGTTGCTGCGGATGCTCGCCGAAGGTTTCAACAGTCGTCAGGGCCTGCGCAGCGCCTATATTCACCGTGACGCCCTGAGCCGGAGCCTGCGCGGACGCCGTGGCAGCCAACTGACCGCCCTCACCAGCGGCGGGACCATCCCGGACAACGCCGACTACAGCGTGCTGCTCGAACCCCAGGCGCTGAACATCGGCACGGTGCATGAAGACTTCGCGGTGGAAAGCATCGCCGGCGATGTGTTCCAACTGGGCAACAGTTCCTATCGTATCCTGCGGGTCGAGACCGGCAAGGTACGGGTCGAGGATGCCCACGGCCAGCCGCCGAGCATTCCGTTCTGGCTCGGCGAGGCACCGGGGCGCAGTGCCGAGCTGTCCTTTGCCGTGGCGCGCTTGCATGCCCACCTGGATGCATTGCTGGGTGCCACGCCGGGAGACTTGCAAGCGAGCCTCGACTGGCTGCGCCAGACCCTTGGCCTGGACCCGGCCAGCGCCGAACAGATCGTCGAGTACCTGGCCCGCGCCCGCCAGAGCCTCGGCGCCCTGCCCTCGCAGGACAGCCTGATCATGGAGCGCTTCTTCGACGAGTCCGGCGGGACCCAACTGGTGATCCACACGCCGTTCGGCAGCCGGATCAACCGCGCCTGGGGCCTGGCCTTGCGCAAGCGCTTCTGCCGCACCTTCAACTTCGAATTGCAGGCCGCCGCCAGCGAAGACGCCATCGTGCTATCGCTGTCCAGCAGTCACAGCTTTGCCCTGGACGAGGTCTGGCGTTACCTCAACAGCCGCACGGCCGAACACATCCTGATCCAGGCCGTGCTCGACGCCCCGCTCTTCGGCGTGCGCTGGCGCTGGAATGCCGGGGTCGCGCTGGCGCTGCCGCGCTTTGTCGGTGGGCGCAAGGTGGCGCCGCAGATCCAGCGGATGAAAAGCGAAGACCTGACCGCCTGCGTATTCCCGGACCAGATCGCCTGCCTGGAAAACCTCGCCGGCGAGCGCGAGATTCCCGACCACCCGCTGGTGGAACAGACCCTCGACGACTGCCTGCACGAGGCCATGGACTGCGAAGGCTGGCTGGCCTTGTTGCGGCGCATGGAGGCCGGCGAAATCCGACTGATCGCCCGCGACCTGCCGGCGCCCTCGCCCCTGGCGGCGGAAATTCTCAGCGCCCGGCCATACACCTTTCTCGACGATGCTCCGCTGGAAGAGCGTCGTACCCAGGCGGTGCTGAACCGGCGCTGGACCGATCCGAGCAGCACCGACGACCTCGGCGCGCTGGATGCCGAGGCCATCCAGGCCGTGGCCGAGGAAGCCTGGCCCGCACCCAATGGCGAGGATGAAATGCATGAGGCGTTGATGAGCCTGGCGGTGATCACCGACGCTGAAGCCGAGGCCAATCCTTCGTGGGCAGCCTGGCTTCTGGCGCTCGCGACACAGGGGCGTGCCCTGCGTTTGCAAATCAACACGACGCACGCGTTATGGACGGCCCTGGAACGTCTGACCTGCCTGCAAGCCCTTTATCCACAGGCCGCGCTGCCCTCCTCCTTGCAAGTGCCAGCGGGTTTCGATCAACCCTGGGAAGCCGACGAAGCCGCCGTCGAAGTAGTCCGCGCCCGCCTCAGTGGTTTTGCCCCGCTGACGCTGTCCGAGATCGCCGAACCGCTGGCACTCTCCTGCGCCACACTGGCCCGGGCCCTGGCCAAGCTGGAAAGCGAAGGTTATGTGCTGCGCGGTCAGTTCAGTCCTGGGGCACCTCAAGAACAGTGGTGCGAGCGTCACCTGCTGGCGCGTATCCACCGCTACACGGTCAAACGCCTGCGTCGGGAAATCGAGCCGGTGGCGGTGCAGGACTTCATGCGCTTCCTGTTCGACTGGCAACACCTGTCCCCCGCTTGCCAGGGTCAGGGCAGCGCCGCCCTGGCGATGATCGTCAGCCAGTTCGAAGGCTATCCGGTCGCCGCCGGGGCCTGGGACAGCGATGTACTGGCCGCGCGGCTCAAAGAGTATTCGCCGACCTGGCTTGATGAATTGTGTCGCTCGGGCAGGCTGGTCTGGGCGCGCCTCAGTGCCCGTGGCAAAAGCGCCAGCGCGGCCTCGCGCGGTACGCCGGTGGTGTTGCTGCCCCGGGGCCAGGTCGCGCTATGGAGCAGTCTGGCCGAACAGACAGCGGTGCAAGAGTTGTCGCCGCGCACGCAAAAGGTTTATGCCGCGCTGACGCAACAGGGCGCACTGTTTTTCGACGAACTGCTGCACGAAGCCCACCTGTTGCCGACGGAACTGGAAAGCGCCTTGCAGGAGTTGGTCGGTGCCGGCTGGGTGAATGCCGACAGCTTTGCCGGCCTGCGGGCGCTGATCACCCCGGCCAGCAAACGCCAGGCGCGCAGTGCCCGACGTGGGCGCGGGGCCTTTGTCGGCGGGATGGACGATGCCGGGCGCTGGGCCTTGCTGCGGCGCTCGGCGCTGGTCGCACCGGCGGCGGGCCAGGTGCCGGCCGAAACCCTGGAACATATCGCCATGACCTTATTGCGGCGTTACGGCGTGGTGTTCTGGCGCTTGCTGGAGCGCGAGGCGGACTGGTTGCCGAGCTGGCGGGAATTGTTGCGCACCTTTCATCGGCTGGAGGCTCGCGGCGAGATTCGTGGCGGGCGTTTTATCAGCGGTCTGGCGGGTGAGCAGTTTGCCTTGCCGGAGGCGATTCCGTTATTGCGCGAAGTGCGTCGGCGTCCGACGGACGGCAGCCTGGTCTCGGTATGCGGCGCCGATCCGCTGAACCTGGCGGGGACCTTGTTGCCCGGTGACAAGGTCCCGGCGTTGGCGGGGAATCGCCTGGTGTATCGCGATGGCGTTCCGGCGGCGGCGGAGATTGCCGGCCAGCAATGGTATTGGCTCGAGCTGGATCAGGCCGCCGCCGCCGAAGTCCGCAAAAAACTGACCCAATACCGCCTCTGAAACCGCCACAAAACCTATAGGAGCCGGCTTGCCGGCGATGAGGCCCGCAAACCTTGCACCGACGGTCCGGCCGCCATCGCTGGCCAGCCGGCTGCCACAGGTCGGTGTTCGACCACAGAAATGGTTTCGTGTCCGGGCCCCAAACAGCGTATGCGGCGTTCTCAAGGTTTCGTGAAACAACGGATCTTTGCCTTCAAGTCAAATATGTTGTGCCATTACCTGTCTTTTTCCGCACAAGTGAAACCCCGACACTGCGCTCCTGATCAAACCTACCGGAGTTGCAGCCATGCCTATTGCCTTATTGGCGCTGACCCTCAGCGCCTTTGCCATCGGGACGACCGAGTTCGTCATCGTTGGCCTGTTACCCACCATCGGCGCCGACCTGGGTGTCGATCTGCCTTCCGCCGGCCTGCTGGTCAGCCTCTATGCCCTGGGTGTCGCCATCGGCGCCCCGGTGCTGACCGCCCTCACCGGCAAGGTCCCGCGCAAGCTCCTGCTGCTGTCGCTGATGGTGCTGTTCACCCTTGGCAACCTGCTGGCCTGGCAAGCACCGAGCTACGAATCGCTGATCCTCGCGCGCATTGTCACCGGCCTGGCCCACGGGGTGTTCTTCTCCATCGGCTCGACCATCGCCACCAGCCTGGTGCCGAAGGAAAAGGCCGCCAGCGCGATTGCCATCATGTTCACCGGCCTGACCGTGGCCCTGGTCACGGGCGTACCGCTGGGGACCTTTATCGGCCAGCACTTCGGCTGGCGCGAAACCTTTCTCGCCGTATCCGCCCTGGGCGTGATCGCCTTTATCGGCAGCCTGATCTATGTGCCGAAGAACATCGCGCACAACAAGCCGGCCTCGCTGATCCAGCAACTGCAAGTGCTGAAGCAACCGCGTCTGCTGCTGGTGTATGCAATGACCGCGGCCGGTTATGGCGGCACCTTTATCGCGTTCACCTTCCTGGCGCCGATCCTTCAGGACATCTCCGGCTTTCAGCCCGGCACCGTCAGCCTGGTGCTGCTGGTCTACGGCGTCTCGGTGGCGGTGGGTAATATCTGGGGCGGGAAACTGGCGGACAAGCGCGGCCCCATCGGTGCGCTGAAGCTGATCTTCCTGCTGCTGGCGGTCGTGCTGTTCGTGCTGAGCTTCACCGCCGGCAATCCATGGTTGGTCCTGTTGACCGTATTGGCCTGGGGCGCTGTAGCCTTCGGCAACGTGCCGGGCCTGCAGATCTATGTGGTGCGCCAGGCCGAGCATCACACCCCCCATGCGGTGGATGTGGCTTCGGGCCTGAACATCGCCGCCTTCAACCTCGGCATTGCCGGCGGGGCCTGGATCGGCGGCTTGATCGTCGCCAACCTGGGGCTGATCCACACCACCTGGATTGGCGGGTTGGTGGTGCTGGTGGCCCTGGCGCTGACCGCCTGGAGCGGTCGCTTGGATCGACTAGGGTCGGGATATGCGGAGCCTGCCGAAGGTTCGGCACGGGTGGTGGCAGGCCACTGAGGCCAGCCCTGACACCACAAGACCCACCGTGAAACACGATCCCTGTAGGAGCCAGCTTGCTGGCGATAGCGTTTTCTCAGGCGACGGCGATGTCGGCCATCAGATCGAATCGCCAGCAAGCTGGCTCCTGCAAGGGGACCGTGTTCATGCCTTGGGCTTGCGGTGCTCCGTAACGGTCAGGCCGGTATGCCCCCAGTTATCGGTATCCACTTCCTCGATCACGATATGGGTCAACTCCGGCGGTTTGCCGAGGACCCGTTGCAGGGTCTCGGTGATTTCGGCAATGACCTGGGCTTTCTGCTCGCGGGTCACGCCCTCACGAGTAATACGAACGCTGACAAAAGGCATGCTGTGCTCCAGTGGTTGAAAGAAGGTTTACCGATACGCTGGTGGAACTGACTCTATTGCCCCACACTCATTTGATAAATACGAGTACTCGTACCTCATTTGATCCCCCAGTGTAATCAATCATGCGACGACAGTTCGACGACCTCATGCTCGGCAGCATCGAGCTGTTTTGCCTGGCCGCCGAGGCCGGCAGTTTCACCGCCGCCGCGCAGGTGGCCGGGGTTACGCCGGCCGCGGTGAGTCGCTCGATCTCCCGCATGGAAGAGCGCCTCGGCGTACGCCTGTTCACCCGCACCACCCGCAGCGTGCGTCTGACCGAGGGCGGGCGCAGCTACTTCGAGCAATGCCGCCAGGCCCTGACCCAGCTGACCGAAGCGCAGCGGGAAGTCATGGGCAAACAGCAGGAACCGGCCGGCACCTTGCGCATCAGCATCCCCACCACCTACGCCCACCACCGCATCCTGCCGCTGCTGCCGGCCTTTCGCGCACGCTATCCGGCGGTGAAGGTCGAAGTGCATATCAGCAACCGCAATATCGACTTCGTCGAAGAAGGCTACGACCTGGCGATCCGGGTGCGGGTGCTGCCCGATTCGGGGCTGATTGCCCGGCACCTGGAAGACGCCGCGCTGGTGCTGATCGCCACCCCTGAATACCTGCTACAGGCCGGTACACCGCTGGCGCTGGAAGACCTGCAACAGCACGAGTGCATCCAGTTCGAACTGCCCAGCAGCGGGCGCCGGATTGCCTGGTTGTTCAAGGATGCCGAGGGTAAGGAGCGGGAGTTGCAGACCGAGAGCAGCTACTGCTGCTCCGACGATGTACTGGGCGGAGTGACACTGGCGAAGAACGGTGCCGGGTTGTTCCAGACTTATCGCTTTATTGTCGAGAACGAACTGGCCGACGGTTCGCTGGTGGAAGTGCTCAAACCCTTCGCCGGCCGCTCGCGGCCCTTCACCCTGCTCTATCCGCATGGGCGACATGTACCGTTGCGGTTGAAGGCGTTTGTCGATTTTTTGCTGGAATATCGCCAGCGCTGGAGCGCCTGAAAATCCCCAGGATCAACAGGCAACCCCTAGCTTGGAAGATTCAGCCTTTGCATCAAACGCGGCATCGTCGCCACAAATCCCAACCGCTCCGATTCGCGCAGCAATACCTTCAAGGCCTCCATATTTGAGCCATCGCAACGCGGCAACCATTGCCCGGCCACCTCGATCAAACGCACGTGATGGTTGACCCAGGCGCAAGGCGCCGCCTGGGCGATAGCCGCCAGGGCCTGAGCCTGTCGGCTCGCTTGCGCGAAGTCATCCTGGAGCAGGCAGGTTTCAGCCGCCGCCACCCTGAAGCGCAGGGCGTTGTGCGCCAGGCCGTCTTGAGTGAGCAAGGCTTCGCCACGCAGCAACGCCTGGCGGCTCAGTTGCGCGTCGTCGACGATCAAGGCCAGGCTGCCGTAGACCCAGGGGCCGATGTAACGCTGCAACGCGAAACGCTCCACCAACCCGACGGACTCCTGGATCAGTGCCTGCGCCAGGTCGCGTTCATTCCGGCGCAAGGCGACACGGGCCAAGCCCTCCAGCAGGATCGCCTCGAAACGACTGGCGCCTATGCCACGGGCCAATGCCAGGGCATCCGCCAGTTCCTGCCCGGCCTGCTCGTCCTGCCCCGTCGCCACCAGCACCCAGGCAGCGGTCAGGCGGGAAAAGACCTCCGCGCGCCGGTTACCGATCTGGCGACTGCAAACAACCGCGTCCATGGCGTCACGCAATGCCAGCGCCGGCTGGCCCAGGTAAAAATGCGTCGAGCCACGGGCACTACGGCTGCCCGCCTCGACATGCGCCAACCCGTGCCGCTCGCACAAGCGCACACACTGGTCGAAGACCTCATAGGCGGTCTGCATCCGCCCCTGGGCATAGTAGGAATCACCAATGCCACTCAGGGCCTTGGCTTCGGTTTCGAGGTTCGCCGCGAGACGCGAAAAGGACAACGATGCCTCATGCAGGCGTCGGCATTCGGCGTAGTCACCCCGTGGAAAATAGATATTGCCGTGTAGCTGATACAGGCAAGCCAGCGCTGTGTTCGCCTGCAGGGCACGGGCGATGGGCAGTATCTCCTCGATCAGTTGCTCCTCATCCTCCAGGCAATCGAGCGTATTGAGGACCGGAGCCAGCCCCAGGGCCGCCTCGATCCGCTCCTGTGCAGGCCCGGCCAACACCAGTGCGCGTTGGAAACAATCCCGCGCCTGGGCCGTTTGCCCCAAGCCCGCATGGGCCTGACCACAGCGCAGAGCCAAGGTAAAACTGCCAGCGGCGCGCTCGACAAAACCCTCTCCCTGCTGCGCCAGCGCGAGCACGCTGTCGTACTGGCAGGCCTGCAGTTTTTCCTCCATGGCGACCAGCAGCGCATCGAAGGCCGCCGGATCCCTGGCCCGTAACAGATGTTGGGCATACAGGGCTCGATCACGCTCGCGGTACAGACCCGCGACCTCACGGTGCAACTGCTCGCGCACGGCATCCGGCATCGTGTCGTAAAGGCAGTGCATGACCAGGTCATGGACGAACAGGTAGCGGCCTGGCTCGGTTTCCCGCAGCAGGCCCTGGCGCATGTCCGCGCTCGGAAGATAGTCGGGCTGCCCCAGGGCCTCGCGCCAGAGCGCCAACTCACAGCGGTTGCCGAAGATCGCGGCGTAACGCAGGGCACGGCGCTGCTCGGGCAGCAGCCGGTCGAAACGCGTCTGGATCAGATGACGCAGGCTGTCGGGGAAAACACCCTCACGACTCGACAGCAGTTGCGTCAGGTACAGCGGATTACCCTGAGCACGCTTGACGCAGTCGGCCCGATAGTCCGGATCGACCTCGCTGAACTGATCCGCCAACAGGCTGGCGTCGCGCGCCCGTATCGGGGCGATATCGAGCAGGCTCATGGGATTGGTGCAATACGGGCGCAGCGCGCTTTCCAGCGGATCGCCCTCATGCCGCGAGGTCAACAGCCAAACCACCGGCGCCTCGTCGGTGGCATCGAGCAGCTTGCCCAGCAAGGTGCACAGCACGACATCCGCCCAGTGCAAATCCTCGATACAGATCAACAACGGTTGTAGCACCGCCACCCGCAGCAACAACTGCAAGAGAGCCATGAACAAGCCCTGGGTCCGTACCTCGTTGCTCATCGCCGCATAATGCTTGAGGGGCTCGTCGGCCCGATGCTCCCCCATCAGCACCCGCAGGAACATCGAGTGCTCGTCCGCCAGTTTCAAGCGCAGCAACGCGCCTTCCAACTCCGCCGCTCCGACCCGGGGCCGCGTGCCCAAGCCGAGCAGGCTTCGCACCAACTGCCCCAAGGGCCATAAGGCGTTGTCCATGCCGAAATCCAGCACGTCGCTGCGATGCCAGGAGAAACCACCTTGCCGCGCCATCTCGCAGAACTCGGTGACCAAGCGGGTCTTGCCGATGCCCGCCATGCCGCGCACGTAAACCACATGCCCGTCCTGATACGCCTGGGTGGCCTCGATCACGCCTTTGAACTGCAGCACTTCGATGGCCCGGCCCACCAGCGGGCGCGAGGCGCTTTCGTCCAGGTGACGCAGACGCAGGCATTGGCGATAAGCAGGAAAACCATCCTCGAGCGTAGAAAACTCGAAGCGGGCGCGAAGCTGCTCCAGCAACCCCCGGGCGACATGAACCGGGGCATGGCCATGCGGGTCACGGCGATTGTGGCCGAGTAGCCGGAACAGTTCCTCGTCGTCCGCCGAAGCATCCGCGCCCTGACGAACCAGCCGCAGCACGATCCCGTGGCCGGGCCTGGCGAACGGTTCACGGCTCAACGCCAGGGCGCATAACAGGCCGCGTTCGCTGTCGCTGCGATAGGCCTGCGGGGCACCGAACTGTGCCACGATGACATCGCCGCGGCGCTCTACCCGCACCCCGCCGAACTGACGGATCAGGCGCTCGATCTCCGCCAGCAACGGCGCACGTCGCTCAGGGCTGATGGCGGCCCCCAGCACATCGGTTTCAAAGCTCAGTTCCAGCACATAGCGGATCACATCATCGTCGATCGGCCGAGACATCTGTGTCGCCAGGACCGTCTGGTGCAGATCGGCAATCGACTGCTCGATTTCTACCAGAGCGCTGGTGACCGAATGCCCCAGCAGTGCCCCGACGTCGACCTCGAAAGCCGTCGCCAGGTGACGAGCCGTCCGATAAAGCACCGGCTTGCCGGTCTCGGCACGCTTGATGGAGGCAATCGACACACACAGGTGGCGGTTCAGGCACGCCTCGGCCAGGGTTTCCTGGCTCAGGCCGTGCTGTTTGCGCAGCCCCTTCAACAAGCCGGCATCCAGTAGCACGCGCCCATCGGAAACCGCAGGGGCCCGCTTGGGCACAGCAGAAAATGCGCTCTGTTTGGAGTCCATGTCGTTAAGTCCCGGGGCGACGCCTGGCAGCCGCACGAGTGTACTCCACATCTGATACCGAACTGATACTGCACTGACACTGCTCTGGACTGTCTCGTCGACACCGTGCTTCCGATACTGGGCCCCATCAATTGAGCCCAATTGATCACACCAGGATGATGGGAGAAAGCAATGAGCGACGAGATGAAGGACAGCGTGGGCAGCTCGGACAAGACGCCACGGGATATCGGCGGTTCGCAGTTGTTGGGACGAGGCTTGAACCGACTGGACTGGGCCGAAGAGAGCAAGGAATGCCAGAAAGTAGGCGACACCGAGGCCGCCAAGCGGCCCGTGCCCTACAAGGACACCGTGTACAACGTGGGCAAACACGTCACCGTGACCACGGTGACCAAGGAAAACTATTTCACCGAGACGTTTCTCTCACGGGACGAATACGAGAAGCACACCCAGTCCAGCGTCGAAGTCTCGGGCAGCTACGGTGCGTTTTCCGGCGGTTTCAAAGCCACCTTCGGCACCGATATCAAAAAGCTCGAAGAACGTGAAGCGGCGATCTACAACCACACCGTGCGGCTGTGGAAACTGACGTTCGAGGTTAACCCGGCGAACAGTACCGAAGCATTCAAGGATAGGGTCAAGGGACTGCCGACGAGCTTTGATCCGGCGCATCCCAAAGCCTTCTTCAACTTCTTTGTCGACTTCGGTGCCGATATCGTCAACGAGGTAGTCGTCGGCGGCGCACTGAACTATGCGATGACGGCTCTCAAGACCTATCTCAGCGAGAAAAATACCCTCGATGCCATGGTCAAGGCCGAGTACGGCACGTTCATCAGCGCGAAAGCCAGCACCGAAATCTCGGAGGAGATCAAGAAACACCTGGCCCACCGCAGCGTCAGCCTGACCACCCAGGGCGGCACGCACTCCATCAACTTCAATGCCGGCGCCCCCACCAACTGCAACGCGGACTTCATGGCCTGGCGCGAATCCCTGCCCGATGACCCCAAGGTCGTGGAGCTGAAACTGGTGCCGATCTACCTCTTCGTCAAAGAGGGCGACACCCGCACCGCGCTGGAAGCGGCCTACCAGTGGTACACCAGCTACAAGACGGAAATCGAAGCGAACTGGAAGGAGTCGGTGATTATCGTCGGCCGCTCCAGCCTGCCGACCACCGTCAACGCCGCGGCAAAAGGCCCGGCCTTGCGCATGGTGTTCGTCGACAGCAACAGCAAAGGCACCAGCGAAAGCTTTCACTATCCCCCACAGGCGGATGCCTCCCAGGAAGCTTTCGATCAGTTTTGGGACGCCCTGGCCCTGCTGCTCAAGCAAAAGACCGGCTATAAGTTGCTGATGGCGACCGAACGCTGGCCACGGGATAAAAAACACTACCCGAGCCCGTCCATGCGTGAGGCGCTGCGCCAGAACGGCGCCAGCGAGCGATCGCTGCAACGCTGGGAAAGCCTGACCCAGAAAAGCCAAGCCAACCCGATCGCCGGCCTGACCTATGTGCTGGCCGGCAATGACTTCGAATTTCCAGGGGTCGATGGCCTGATCGCCGGTTTCGGTCAGCCAGGAAAAGACCTCAACCCGACGGTGAAGGTTGTGGCACGCCTTGCCCATGACTCGTTCGGCCGGGTGAAAGTGGTCCAGACGGGCAAGACCCTCGAAGACCCGAAAACCGTGCTGTATATCGTGCGCAACAACACCGGCGCCAACCCGGCGCTGGCCATGGATCCGCAACACCAGGACCGGGTGGCGATGCAGACACCCGATACGCAAAACCCTGGGCAATTCTGGTACATGCCCGAACTGGAAAAGCCCTACCCTGAAATCAACCACCCGATTCTGCTGATCAACTACCAGACGGGGACTTGCCTGCAAGGCATGCTCGACCAGGGCGACTGCCGTCTGACCCCCATGGGCCCTGGCCGGCAGCAGGACGACGTGATCTGGGACCGGCGTGGCGACCATGTCTTTCACCTGCTGATGGTGTACTACCATCACCACCATCTGAATCTGACTCAGGTCGAAAAGCGCGCGGCGGTACGCCCCTGGCGCGAGCCCCATGGCATGGACTGGTTTCGCGAGGCGCATGTGCCGTTCAATTGACGGCATGACGCCTGGCGGATAACGCTCGTCGTCCCGGCCCGTACGCCGGGGCGACCAGTCTTGAACAGGCAGCGGAACACTGCGGCCTTTGCAGCCTCACTCTTACCTTGGCGGTCCGACCACGATGCAAGTCTTCAACTGCGTACCTTTTATCGGCGATGGCGATGAGGTCGATCTCGACACCCGCCAGTTCCCTTATCTATACAACGACCATGGCCTGGCACGCCTCAAGGCTCATGAAGAGGGTCGGTTGATCCACTTGGCGCCGGACAACCCCGAGCTTGAACGGGGGGCCCGCTATGAAGGCATCACCTGGAAGCCCAAGGAAATCCCCACCAGCAGCGGTTCCTACACGATCAAGTCGTTCGACTTTCATGCCCGCGAAGTGCGCTATGAACCGATGTGGGCCACGGAAGAAACGGCGCAGGCCTTTGGCATGACCTTGCTGCGCAGCGGTGAATGCATCCGCTTCGACTATGAGCAACTGATCCTGGGCCAGTACACCTACGGCAAATGGGCCGGGCACCAATCGCCCTACCTCGCTGTGGCGCGCCAGCGCGAGTTGCTGACCTACAATCCGACCGACCTGGAATACCACGCCTTTCCCCACGCGTTTTTTTCCCGCTATGGCCGGCTGCCACTGGTCATCAGCGTGGCGCGCTGGCGGCCCTTCGTGGACGAGATCTTTCTCGCCGACCTGTGGCTGCGCCCCGGGGACGCGCTGGTACTGCCCCCCAAGACCTTTCCCGATGCCCCGCTGTCCGGCGCGTCCCCGGAGCAAAAGCGCCTGAAGATCGTCGATATGCACGGCAATCGAAACTCAGCCCTCGCCTGCTGGTTCAAGGAGGGTGAGGACAGCCTGTTGACGGAAACCATCCTGGCCAATCATGACCTGATGAACTCCGAAACGGGCAGGCCCCACTATCACGAAGAACAGGCGCCGACCCGGCATGAAACACCGGCGGATTTCCTCTGATACACCATCGGCAGCCGTGACGCCCCGGGAATCAATCGTAAGTGATCGAGATGGTCACGTTGGTGGCCAGGGTCCCCTGGCCGAGCGCGCCAGCGGTCTTGTGGTAGGCCCCGAGCAACGGCAGGACCGCCAGGCTACCGGTCGTCGCCACAGTGCGACTGCGCTGGGCAACCGTGCCATTGGCGGGAATGGTCGAGGTCCCGCCACCTGCCGGCCGCTGCGCCAGCCACAGGCCGATACCGCTCGCGGTCCCGGTATTGGCAAAGCGCGCGCCATCCCCGGCGGCAGGCGTGCCAGCAAACAGGAAGGTCACATTGCGGATGTCCGTATCGCAGTTGGCGCTGATCTGGAAGTTGTAGCTTCCAGCATGCGCGACGCCCTCAAAATCCGGAACCTTGACGGTGGGCAGCGTGATCGGGCGGTTCACATCACTGAGCGCCAGGTTACAGGTACCACCGTCGATCCGACCGCTGAAACGCAGGATGCCGGTAGTGGCGGCGTGGGCCACGCTGGCGGTAATACTGACGCTGATCGCCAACAGCAAAGGCAAGGCTCGAAGGTTCATCGGGTAGTCCTCATGCGGTTTCAGTTATAGGTAATAGAGACGGTGGCGGTACTGGCGAGCGTACCCTTGCCGACCGTGCCGATCTTCCAGTACGAGGCTCCCAGCGGTAGCACCGCGCGGTTGCCGGACACCGCCACGGTGCGCCGGCTGTCGGTACCGTCGGCACGGATGGTCTGGGCGACTCCGCCGATGCGTGAATAGAGCTGCAGGCCGATACCGCTGGCCGTGCCGGTGTTGGCGAAGCGATAGCTGCTCCCGGGAGCGGGCGTACCGGAAAAGGCGAAGGTGACGCTGGAGGCATCGCTGCAATTGGCCGTCAACTCGAAGTCGCGGGCGCCCGCCGAGTTTGCGTTGGTGAAATCACTGACGCGCACGTTATTCAAGGTAATGGCGCGGTTGACATCGCCGGCGGCGAGATCGCAGGTGGCACTGGGGGCGACAAAGCGCACGGCCGTGTTCAGGACCGCCGTATGGATATTGTTTCCATACCATCTGTTTTCATGGAGATTCCCGCTAGCGTAGGTGCCGCTGGCAACTGGCCCGATCTTGTAAAAACGCGCCTGCATCGTGCGGATGTCATGCCGATATTGTGCCGCCGGAAGCGTTGCCGCCTGGCTTCTCATATTGAGGTGATAGGTGGCCCCGGAGAGAAGCGTCGCCACGATCTGGATGCCAACGCCAGGAACATTCGTCCGATGAACGCGACCACTCACCCCCGGTACCGTCACCACATCCGCATCGGTATAACGCCCGGTTTCCACCTGCGAGACGGGGGCATTGCAGGTACTGACACCACTTGGATAGGCGCCGGTAAATACCTGGCTGGCGATCAACCCGCCCACCGGCAAAGTGGACGGCACGGTGATGGTGGCCGGAAAGGACACGCTGGTTCGGCCGTTCGGGTAATAATCGCACGCGTGGGCGGCAAGCGGCAGGCCAAGGACCAGCAGTGTCGGAATGAATGAGGTGGAAGGTTTCATGTTCAGTCCCGCAAGAATGAAATAAGGCATTGGTCGGCGTCGGGGGTGGCTGTTCACGCTCCGATCAACTGGTTTCATCGGTGGTGTCGCGCTCGTCCGCCCCAGGCACTTCCTCCGAGGCGATGGCGACATCGCTTCGACAATCGCCCCCGTCCAGCAGGCGCAGGCGTTCAGCGCCGGCAGCCGAATGCCCCGGGGCCAGGTCGTAGTCGAAACGGCACGCCGCCGTGGCCAGGGAACCCCATTTGACCGTCAACTGCCCCTGCTCCCGAGGCACGCGGACAAACGCCTTGCCGCCCTGCCCGACCATGCCGACACTGGCGCCGTTTTCATCGAATACATCGGCGCCGAATGGCAGCGGGCTGCCGTCCTCGCGTAGCGCCGTGATCAGCATGGCCTGGCCGCTGACGGTCTCGTACTTGAGCATCACCACGGAGCCGGCGCGTGGTGCCACGTTCAGCGCGGCAGTCTTGAGTTCCACATCGACGGACAGGTCCTTGGGGTCCAGTTCGACGACGTTCTTGCGATACGGGGTGAGATGGGGCACGACGGCAAAACCGTTCTCCCCCACTTGCGCGCCGTGGTTGCCGTTGACCCGTGCGCCCGTGGCATCAGGCACCTGGATGACGCCGAGGGTGTCGCCCAGCTCCGAGGCCCGGGTCACGCCGCCCGGATGAGCGACAATGCCGCCGGTCATGCCCAGCGACGCCGAACGGTAGTCGCTGCTCTGGCCATAGCTACCGGACACCACGCCATGTCGACCGAGGTACTGCAGGTCGGCGCTGGCACCGCTGCCATTGCCCTGGGCATGGTTGGCACTGGCCCCATAGACGAACTCGCTGCGCTCGCCGAAGCTGCCGCCGAGGCTGACCCGCTCGCCGCTGCTCTGATCGCCGTGGTAGGCCGCGGTGGTCAGGGTCGGCGAACGAACACCGCCGCCCAGCGGCATGCTCAGGGTCAAATCAATCTGCTTGTCGACCCGGTCACTGAGCAGGTCGCGGCTGCGCTGGGCGCCGATGGTGTAGTGCAAGCCCTTCCAGGTGCCGGTGTAGCCAGTGGTGAAGGTCAGGTTGCCGTTCTTGCGGTTCCAGTAATTCTGCGAGGACCCGGTGAGATAGACCGAGCCATTGCCCAGGCTCTGGTTGAGGCTGATATCCATCCGGTCGCGCAGACGCGACACATTGTCCAGGCCGAGCCCCTCGAGCGCGAGGTCACGGACCTGCGCGGCATCGCGCACGCTAAGGAAGTCCTCGGTGGAATAACGGTACGCGCCGAGGGCGAAGTGGGTCCCGGTGGCGGCGAAATTCTTGCTGTAACGCAGCTGCGCACTTTGCCCCTGGCGCGAACCGTGCCCCGGGATCCGTGCGTTGGAGTTCGTCAGGTCGAATGACAGCGCGCCATACGGGGTATTGAACGCCGCGCCGAACAATTGCGCGTGATAGTCCTCGCCGAGCACCGCTCCGGTGTAGCCGGTCAGCAGGTTGCTGAGGCCGTGCTGGTAGGTCGCCTGCATCAGCCTTGGCGGATGCCGCAGGCCGACCTCATCCAGTTGCCCAACGCTCAGCGCATAACGGTTGTAGCCAGGACGCAACAGGTTGGCATTGGCGGCAAAGGGGACGATGAACTGGCGCTGGCGCCCGTCGGCCTCGGTGACGGTGACTTCCAGGTCTCCGCCGTAGCCGGTGGGAAACAGGTCGTCGAGCACGAACGGACCGGGCGCCACGCTGACCTCGTCCAACAGGATGCCGCGCTGGCGCACGCTGACCCTGGCGTTGGTCTCGGCGGTCCCACGCACCACCGGGGCAAAACCGGTCAGGGAATCCGGCAGCATGCGGTCATCGGTAAACAGGCTGGCACCACGCAGGCGGACACTGTCGAACAACTCGCCCGAGGTATAGATTTCGCCCGCCATCATCTGCGATTGCAATGGGGCCAGTTCGCGCTGCACATAACTGGCACTGCTCTGATAGCCAGAGCCGCCGCCATTGGAACGGCTGTAGCTGCCGTTATGACGAAAGTGCCAGTCGCCCAGGTTGAGCCCGGTGTTCAGCCCCAGATAACTGGAGTTGAGCGAGCGACCATTGGCCTCGGTGGCATAGGTGTTGACGTTGTAACGCACAAAGGCCGCATCGACTCCGCTGTCCCACTGCTGCGGACTGACATAACCGCGTGCCTTGCGTGACAGATAAACCTGTGGAATCTGCAGGCTCAGGCGGCTCTCTCCCGAGTCGAAGCGGGCGCTGGCGCCCGGTATGTAGGTGGCGATATCGCCGCAGACCGACTCGGCGGGAAACGTTGCCGGCGGTGTTTCGCCAGCCTTCGCGGCCTGCTCGGCGACACCGTCGAGGTCGATGCCGAACGTGAGCAATGCATCACGCTCCAGGCACAGTTGCGCCGCGTCCTGCCCCTCGACCGCGGCGAAGGTCAGGGTTTCACGCCCGATCCACTGATCGTTGAGGTAGACATCGGAACGGTAGGTCCCCGGCAGTACGACATTGCCCTGGTTGAACCGGGAAATATCGACCTGCAAACCGGCCGCCCCACCCGGGAAAAAAGCCGGGTTGAACGCCACATGTTCGACCCCATGGCTCACCATGGCCTGAGCCCCACTAAGCAGCAGCAGGCTGCGGGCGATAAGCGTCAATCGTTGGCGTGACAGGGGCCAATTTCCTGCTCTGGCTGACGTGTTCGAACTCATGTGTACCGTTCCAAAAAGTAGCTGCTGTCCGAATTTCGGCAAAGCGAATTCCTGCCTCGATGAATGGGCAAAAACGGGCTTGGGCGATCAACTGGATGACGTGGGTCAATCCGATGCGGTGGACGCTGGCGTCCTATGGGGTGCTACGGCGGGAGACAGGCCGTCATGGTGTGATCCTGGCCGTGTGCGAAACCCTGACGCCGAAATCATCGATCGTCTGAAACTCGGCGGTCATCGCGCTACTCGGCAGTGACTTCAGGCCCGGCAACAGAAAACGGTTGTGGCCATTGGGCACCACCATGTTCTCGGCTCCCGACGCACCGAGCTCCCGGGCATGCCGCTGCCCCGCCGCGACCAGATCGATCTGATCGAAGCTCAGGTGATAAGGCGTCGGGTTGTAGACTTCCAACATCTGTCCCCGCTCGCTGGAAACCTGTCGCCATTGCAGTTTCGCCGCAGCCGCCTCGACCTCGTAGGGCAGCTTCGTCGGGCGAAAGAACAGCTTGATCCGAGTGCGGAAAGCCAACTGCAACTGGTTGCTCTGCTCGGTATCCAGCCCCTGGGAAGGCACCTCCAGCACGTTGAGCCAGAACAGACTCTCACGTTCCTGCGGCAACGGCTCGCCGGTATAGGCCAGGCGCAGCACCTGGTGCTGGTCCGGCTCCATGCGAAAGATCGGCGGCGTCAGCAGAAACGGAATCCCGGCCAGATCCGGCGTGGATTGTTCATCGCCATTGTCCAGCCATACCTGGAGCAGAACCGGTTTCTGGTTCTTGCTTTCGAGCCTGACCGTCACTTCCTTTTCGTGCTGTGGGTAGACCACGCGCGTGCCGCTGATAACAACACTCGCGTGCAGCGGAACGGCCACCAGCAGCGCCATCATCAGGGCCATGAACGACGCCAGGGCGCGGGAAATCGGAATCGCATTCATGTAATGGGTTATCCGCTATCAAAAAACCAGGTTGGCCGAGTGGCGCACGCGGGCGCCGAAGTCGCTGACGGCGGTGAACTCGACCTTCGCCGCGCCATTGGGCCGGGTCGGTAGTCCGGGCAAGGCAAACAGCTTGACGTCACCGGAGGGCAGCAACAGGCTGTCGTTGGCCGCCTTGTTCGCCGCCTTGCTGTAACGCTTGCCATCGCCGAGCAAGTCGACCGAGGCGAGCGACACGTGGTACGGCGTCGGATTGGTGGCTTGCAGCGCATAGCCCTGGTCATGGGGCACCAGTTTCCACTGCAGTTTCGCCGCGGCGTTGTTGACCGAATACGGCAACGCTGGTGGCCGCAGGAACACCCGCAAGCGCGTACGGAAAGACAATTCGATCTGGTTCTTTTGCGCGGCATCGGCGGAAGTCGGCGGCACTTCCAGCACGTTCAGCCAGAACAGACTTTCGCGATCGGTCGGCAATGGCTCGCCGGAATAGCGCAGGCGTACGGCCTGTTGCTGATGCGGCTCAATACGGAAGATGGGCGGAGTCAGGGTGAACGGCGCTTGCGCGGTCGCCGGCGTGGAGCGCAGGTCGCCAGCATCCAGCCAGGTCTGCACCAGTGCCGGACGGCTACCCTTGTTCTCCAGGCGCACGATGACTTCCTGCTGTTCGGCGGGATAGATCACCCGCGTGCCATGAATGATCACGCCGGCGTGGGTGGGCAACATCTGCAGCGCTAGCAGGGCAAAAGCACAGGAGGCAAAAGCGAAGCGGGCCATGCTTTTCATCGGCTGGGTTCTCTTCGGGTCCGAGGAAAGGACCCGCGGGGCTATCGCAGGTCCGAGGCAGGCAAGGTCTGCGTACGCAGACCTGAGCACCCCTTAGTCGGCGTACACGACCATGAAGCCGACACGGGTATTGACCGTACCCTCGCGGGCCAGCCCACTGGAGTACATCTGCGCGGCCAGCGGGATAATCGCCTGGTTGTCAGCGATGACCACCCCTTCGGATTTTTCGCTGTAGACGTTGATCGGCGTACCGTCACGGTTGGTCACTTCGACCTGGACGTTCTTCGCGGTGTCGGTGTCGGTCGGGTCGTCGTGGCCGTCGATGTTCAAACGACCGGTGGCAACATCGATTGCCGGGCTGGTCGGATCGAACGCGACCATGGCGGTGCGCCCGTTGGTGCAGGCGCCCTCGCCCGGCGCGCCAATGCGAATGGTGAAACCGGTCAGGTTGGCGCGATCACCGGCATTCGCCAGACGCGAAGCGGAGACGCCGCCCAGGTTCACGTCCTTGACCACGGCACCGGTACCCGGCGCAGCGCCCTCGACGGTGCAAGTCACATCGGTCACCAGACCGCTGAAATTGATCACGCCGTCGTTGGCGGATACCGGCAGCGATACCGCGGCGGCCAGGGCCAGAGAAACAGCGACGGAGGAGAGTGCAGTAATTTTCATGGCGTTCCCGTTCGTAGGTTTAAGGAGCCCCCGGCAATGATTGAGGCTCGGTACCTAGGTTCCGGGCGTACCTCGTCGGCGGGGGAAACCCTACTTTGGTCCTGCGCGGTGGTATTACCCATCGAGAAATCACGAGTATTCATTCGTGATTTCTCGAAAACTCATACACCCGCCCCCCAACCGTACCAAACGCCCTCACACTAGACTTTCGGAAGGACCTCAAGCGCTGCGTTGCCATGCCGAAGCGCACATTGCAGCCTATGCGCGCATACGTTATAACTTGACCATAAAGACAGATAATTCTTACAAAGAATTACACTTACAACACGGATCCTCTTCATGTCCCCTTCGTTTTCAACCCCATACACCGTTATGTTGTTAGACGACCATGAGGTGGTTCGACAAGGGATCGAAATCGGCCTGGCCAAAGAAGCGGATCTTGAAGTGATAGGGTCCTTTGGAACTGGTCGGGAGCTGGTCACGGCACTGGCGCAGCGGCCAGCGGATGTGGTGGTGATCGATTTCATCCTGGGGCCTTCGGAAATCGACGGTATCAACCTGATTCGGGTGCTCAGGCGACGCTTCGGTAAATGCAAGCCGCTGGTCCTGTCCTCGCACTACACGCCAGCCACCGTTGCCTTGGCGCTGAAGGCCGGGAGCCGGGGTTTCCTGGGCAAGGTGCAGAACCTGGGTGAACTGGCCAGCGCCATTCGAACCGTCGCCCAAGGTCGGATTTACCTACAGCCCTCCATGACCGCAAAAATAACGGAGGCGCAATCAGGTTTCCCTCTGGCCCACCTGGGTTCGAGTCCCGAACTGTCCAGCTCGTTGGCCCAGAGCTCCAATCTCTCGCCGAGAGAACAGGAAGTGCTGCGTTGTTTCCTCGATGGCATGTCCGTGAACGCAATCGCCGCGAAGTTTTCGCGCAGCGCCAATACCATCAGCACACAAAAGCAATCGGCTTATCGCAAGCTCGGCATCAAGAACGACAGCGAGCTGTTCAAGATCTTCCATCAAACCCGGGAATCCGTTTCTCAGGAATAACGCCACTGTCAGGTAACGAGGCCGTTGGCAATGCCGGACGAAGCGCTCGGATCGGCGTTGAACCCGGCGCCGTGCTGGTCGTGGACGATCAGCCCGCCCACCGTTTTATCCTCAACGAACAACTCAAGATACTGGGCATCCGCGCCGTGGTGGTGTCGAGCGGCGCGCAAGCCTTGCAGGTCATAGAGCAACAGCCCATCCGACTGCTGCTGCTGGATTGCTGCATGCCGGGAATCAGCGGTTACGAGGTTGCACGGCGCATTCGGGCGCGGGAGCGTGGGCCGGACTATTTGCCGATCATCGCCCTCTCCGTGCAGAGCGGCCCGGCCCACCAGAAGCGCTGCATGGACAGTGGCATGGACGGGGTGCTGAAGAAGCCGCTGTACCTGGACGCGCTGCGCAATCTGTTGCAGTTATGGCTTGACCATGAACCCTCGCCCGCCGCCCCGCCAGTGCCGCATTACGACGCCGCCATGTTGCAGTCGCTGTACCGCGAAGCCCTGGAAAAAGACTTGGCGGCGCTCCAGGATGCGGTCAGCCGCGCAGATTTTCCCGAGGCCAGCCACCGAGCTCACCGGATCAAAGGGGCCGGATTGATGATGGGCGCCCAGGCGATTGCCGAGACAGCAAAAGCGCTTGAGCAGGCCATCGGCGCCAAGGCCGGTGATACGCCCCTCTGGGACGCCATTGCACAACTGCTGCAGGCCATCGAACACTGGTATCGCTAGTCTCAGTGGGCAGAGATGTAGTGACCCCATCCGCCATCGGAACCCGCCAGACTGACACAACGCAGCGCCAGAACGGTCGTCGGGTCCACCAGCGCCACACGATGGCCGCGTACCTGAAAGTCTTCGCAGTGGCTAAGCACCAGGGGCAGCTCCGTGCAGCCGAGGATGATCACCTCGGCCCCCTGCTCACACAGATGCTCGACCGCCAGCAGCAATTGCTCCTTGCACAGGCCATCGGTGAAACCGGCCTTGATGCCGCGCTCGCCATAGATGGCGTTCATCACCAGTTCCTGATAGTCGAAGCCGGGAATCAGCAGGGGCAAGCCGGCATGGCGGGCGGCCTGGTGGTAGACCTGGCTCTGCACCGTGCCCGAGGTGGCGAGCAAGCCGATGTGCTTGCCACTGCCGTGCTGCCGGGCAATCGCCTCGACGGTTTCACTGAGCATGTTGACGATCGGTACTCGCAGGTAAGGCTGGAGTCGTTCAACAAAGGCATGGGCGGTGTTGCACGGGATCGCGATGGCCTGCGCGCCGGCACTTTCCAGGCGCTTGCAGGTGGCGTAGAGCGCCAGGGTCGGGTCGGCTTCGGCGAACAGCAGGTTGGCCGTGCGATCCGGGATCTGCGGGTTCTGCTCGACCACCATCTTGATATGTTCCTGGTCGCGGCCCGCCGGGGTGTGGCGGACCACCTTGGCCATGAAGTCCACGGTGGCCGCAGGGCCGACACCGCCGACGATTCCCAGTTTGAAGGGTACCTGCGGCGGTTCATCGTCGGCGCTGGTCACGGCGGCGGCATAGATCTCGTTGATGTCGAGCACGCTCAGGCCGCGCCGCTGCAAATCGGCGCAGACCAGCGAAAGCTCGGTCAGCCCCGGCACGATCAGGTTCGCACCCTGCACCTGCAGCGCCAGGCAGGCCTGGTACACGCCTTCCAGCGGTACGCCTTGCAGATAGCCATCCTTGATCCCGTTAAGGCCGTACATGGCGTCCATCAGGGTGCGCTGCTCCGATTCGGGTGGATAGACCAGCTGGAAATCGCCGCCCAGGTAGCGTTCGAACAAACCGGAGTGACGCACATAATCCGAGGCCAGAATCCCCAGCCGCGTGCCTGGCTCGGCGATCCGGCGAATATGTTCCGCCAGGGCCGCCATCAGGTCGAGAACGGGAATCCCCAGTTCCTGCTGGATTTCTTCACGGAACGTCTGGCTGGCGAAACAGGGCAGCACCACCGCGTCGACCCCGCCCGCCTCGAAGGACTGGCAGACCTGGAACACATAGAACTTGCGCGCGGTCATGCTCGCTTCGCGGTCCAGGGGCAGCAGCACGTCCTTGAACGGATGCTGCTCGAAGAGGAAATGGTAGCGCCCCTGATCCGCCAGCACCGCCCTGGACTTGACCAGCTTGAAGAACAGATCGCCGCCGGCCAGCGAGCCAAGGCCGCCGACGATGCCCAGCTTGCGGGCAACTGGCAGCGCCACGGATGTTTTGCCTTGGGTATTCATGGTCGAGACTCTCAAACCGCAGTAGCCGGGGTACGTGCAAGTACAACGGATTCGACGGCGGGCAGCTCGCCGCCTTCCGCCTCGGTCTCATGCACCTGCTCGGCGCGGGCGACCACCGCAGTGGCGATACTGTTGCCGACCACATTGGTCGCGGTGCGAGCCATGTCGAGGAACTGGTCGATGCCGATGATCAACAACAGGCCGGCTTCGGGCAGGTTGAACATCGGCAGGGTCGCGGCCACCACCACGACCGAAGCCCGGGCGACACCGGCCATGCCTTTGCTGGTGACCATCAGGGTCAGCAGGATCAGCAACTGCTGGGTGAAGCTCAGTTCAATGTTGTAGGCCTGGGCGATGAACATGATGGCAAAGGCCTGGTACATCATCGAACCGTCGAGGTTGAACGAGTAGCCGAGGGGCAAGACGAAGCTGGAGACACGTTTCGGCGCGCCGAACTTCTCCAGGGCCTCCATGGTTTTCGGGTAGGCGGACTCACTGCTGGCGGTGGAAAACGCCAACAGGATCGGCTCCTTGATCAGCTTGCCGAGGGTGAACACCGAACGTCCGAGAAACAGGTAACCGGCGCCGAACAGCACCGCCCAGAGAAGCGCGATACCCAGGTAGAACTCCGCGATCAGCTTGCCGTAGTCCAGCAGCAGGCCGAGGCCTTCAGTGGTGATCGCACTGGCAATGGCGGCGAACACACCGATGGGCGCGAAGGCCATGACGTAGTCGGTGATCTTGAACATCACCTTGGCCAGCTCATCCACCAGGCTGGTGATGCGGGTGAAGCCGGCCTGCTTCAGCCCCGCCAACGCGAAACCGAAAAACAGCGAGAACACCACAATCTGCAGAATCTCGTTGTTGGCCATGGCCTCGGCAATGCTGCGTGGGAATACGTGACTGACAAACACCTTGAGGCTGAAGTCGCCGGTATTCACCACCTGGGCCGCGACCGCGCCCTGGTCGACATGCAGGTTCATCCCGGCACCTGGCTGGAACAGGTTCACCAGCAACATGCCGATCAGCAGCGAGATCAGCGACGCACTGATAAACCAGGCCATGGCCCGGGTGCCAATACGGCCCACCGACCGCGAACTGCCGAGGCTGGCGATACCGCCCACCAGGGTGGCGAACACCAGGGGCGCGATAATCATCTTGATCAGGCGCAGGAAGATATCGGTGACCATCGAGAAGTAAGCGGCGATATCCTTGGCCGACTTGGCGTCCGCCGCGAAGTGATGGCACAGCCAGCCGACCAGGACCCCGGCGGCAATGCCGATGGCGATATGACGGGGCAATCTGTTTTTGCTCATGGTGTTTCCCTCAAGTCTGTTGTCGGTTTTTTTGCTTGGCAGGAAAAAGATCGTTGGCCCGGCCGCTCTACGGCGTCGCGCCCAAATACATCACTTACAAACACCTCGGTCCCTTGTAGGAGCCAGCTTGCTGGCGATGGCGGCCGCCTGATCGATGCAAGACTCACGGGCCTCATCGCTGCGATGCGGCGTCCCGACAAGCCAGCGCCTACAGGGGAGCGTGTCCATGGGTCGATTCTAGGGTGAGCCGGATCGGCAGATGATGAGTAATAGCCATCGCCCGATGCGCTTTTGGAATAGTTACGAAAAAGCCGACGAAGCCCGCCAATTGCTGACGTAGACTTCTGCTCACCGCGACCGAGGTGGGCAGCATGCAAATCAAGTGGCTGGACGATCTGCTGGCGATCGAGCAATACAAGAATTTTTCCCGGGCCGCCGAGGTGCGCTGCGTCACCCAATCGGCGCTATCGCGACGGATTCGCTCGCTGGAAGACTGGGTCGGCGCGCAACTGGTCGACCGCGGCACCTACCCGGTGCAATTGACCCAGGCCGGCCAACTGTTTTGCGAACAGGGCCGCGAGGCACTGGCGGCCCTGCTGGAATTACGCTCAACCCTGCGCCAGGACGAAAAAATGCCTGGGCGTTCGATTCAGATCACGGCGGGCCACAGCCTGTCGATCACCTTTCTGCCCAAATGGCTGGCGCAATTTCAAAAGCATCACGAGCCGTTCAACGTGCGGGTGGTCGCGGCAAATATCCACGACGCGGTGATTGCCCTGGCAGAAGGCAATTGCGACCTGATGATCGTTTACCACCACCCCCAGGCGCCGATCCTGATCGACGCCGACAAGTTCGCCAGCCTGCCCCTGGGTCGGGACGCCTTTTTGCCTTTCTGTGCGCCGGACCGTAGCGGCAAGCCGCTGTATCGACTGCCCGGAAAGGCTGGAAAACCCGTCCCCTACCTGGCCTACACCGCCACGACCTTTCTCGGACGAGTGGCCGACCTGATCCTCAAGAACGCGGCCACGCCTTGCGAACTGACCCGTTGCTACGAGGCCGACATGACCATGCTGCTGATGCAGATGGCCATCGAAGGCTACGGTGTGGCCTGGCTACCGCAGAGCGCGGCCGCGCCGGCCGTGGGTAGCGGGCAACTGGTGAAGGCCGGTGGTAATGAATGGAATACCGGCCTGGAGATTCGCGCTTATTGTTCACTGACGAACCAGAACCCGACCATGCGGGAATTGTGGGAAACCCTGGGGAAGGCTTCGCGGGAGGTGAGTGAGTAGAAGATCGCGTCGGCGACTTAAGAAAAAGTTAAGGTTTTCTGCAAATCTTAAGATTTTATTGGCCGGCTAAAGAAAAACTGCGTGATCGAACCAAAAATTAAGATTTTCATCATGGGCTTGGCTGAATATGTTTCACGGTCTCAGCGGGCACCTAAACTGGGTTCACCCACTAACCGAAGGACATAGAATGCTCATTGTCTTCAGCGGCCTTCCTGGTACCGGAAAAACGACTATCGCAAGTGGCCTTGCCACCAGAACAAGTGCCGTGTATCTGCGGATCGATACGATTGAGCAGGCTATCCGAAATTCCGCTGCTCTGGCACAAGACGTGGGGCGAAGCGGTTACATGGTCGCCAATGAGCTTGCGCTGAGCAATCTTCGTTTTGGCAGTACTGTCATAGTCGACTGCGTTAACCCAGTAATCGAAAGCCGTAAAGCGTGGAACGAAATCGCCATACACGCGGGTGTTCCATTAGTGAATATCCAGGTGGTTTGCTCTGATAAACATGAACATCAGCGACGGGTAGAAGCCAGGAAGATTGATATTCCTGGGCTGACGCCGCCCACCTGGCAGTCTGTATTGGATCATGAATATGAGCCGTGGGATAACGCCCCGTTTGATATAGACACAGCCCTGACGTCTCCGGCGGAGGCAGTGGCAATGATCGCCAAACAATTTTTAGCCAAGGAGTAGCACGAGCTAAAAGCTCAACGTAGCCAGGGGTGATCAGCAGACGCTTACCCTGAACAATCCTCTATACCGATTGAAACTTTTCGACTTAAATACCCCCGCCAGTCACATTCCGGGACCGAACACCTAGCTTGCAGATATCGGTGAAGCATGGAGCCGCGTAGAAGGCCCCATGCTACCGAACCGAGTAACCTCACGAGGCCTCGTTAACTGGACTTCGATCTCCGCCAGCAAGCCTTGGATCAAGCCTGCTGCAAAACGCTGCCTACCAACGCGCTCATCCTCGTCGTCGTCGCCGTAGAAACGTGCGATACCCTCTCCCCATCAACGCTGATTGACCTGCCAGGTGCCTGATCACCTGCATCCCGAAGAAGCTCTACGACTACCTCGATATGCTCATCGACCTTGCGGCGCCAGCGCCAAGACGCGGCCCTTCCATCTTCGACCCAGCGGGTGAACCCACGCGCATTTAATTGCTCAGCAAGGCTCGCGTACTCATTGCCAACAGCAAGTACCTCCAGGTTCAACACGATATCTACGTCCGACGTACCCGCGTGCATCGGAATATCTGGCGGGGCCGCCGGAGTGAGATAGCGAGGAACAAGCCCACCAACCAATCGCAGGGTGTCTTTGAGATTCCCGAAAGCGCTTAGCAGCGTGAGCAAAGTCCTCTCGCACGCCGAGGTAACGTCCGGATTGTAACCAGCCGCAGTACGTGGTTTTAATTCCGTTGCCATGAAGAGTCCAAATGATGCTTGAGGTGATCAGCTAGTTCTCTATTTCGACCACGGCCATCCAGCAGGTCTAAGTACAGGATGTATGGGCTTGCGAAAAATGCAGGGTGGTCTGGGTGTCTATTCCGGTAAAGCAAGCTCGCAGGTTCGCGCTCGATAAGCGTGACGTTCGCCCCTTTGCCGACAGGCTTAAGGCCAAGGGCGTCAGCCATCCTATCTGTGTAGCCTTTGGGCACAATAATTTCTGCCCCCTCAGTGCTGGTCAGCAATGGGGCAAAGACATTAGCAGCAGCGGTTCCTGTGAATGCCCACGGAAAATCCACTCTCTGACGATCTATTCGATCCGCCAAGTGAGCCAGCAGGTGCTTGGGATTTTCGACAAAGGTGTACCATTTCGACTTCTTTTCTTTGCGCTCCTGCCACTGCTCAGACCAGGCGTCCAAAAGCTTTTCAGGTCGAACTAGCATTCTGCGCTTGCTCGGTCCTCCACCAGCAGACTCCACCCACTCACGCAACGTCAGCTCTTGCAGGACCAGGGAACAAGTGTACGCAGAGGTCTCAGCTTGCTCGGCCAGCTCTGTACCTGTAAGCCACCCATTACTATTCATCAAAAGCGCGTGGATAACGCTTTCACGAGCGTCAGTAAAAAGATCAATGCCTTGGGTGTTTTTTTTGGAGCGGTGAGAAGGCTTTTCGATATTGATGAACCAGCCATCGTGCCTAAGGTAAAGACTTCCTCCCAGTTCGAATGAGGCGATATTCTGCTCCTTAAGCTCCTGCTTAGCTCCGGGGCTCAGTACGCCTGCCGCGAGCAATCCAATAGCTTCATGACGAGGATGGCGGTCGCGCATACACCTATTGAGCTGGTAAACAGCGTTCCTTAAGTCTCTTGGGTAGACCTCCCTTTTGACTTCTACGAATATCAATAGGGTTTTACTCTGACTCTTGATCACGACCACGCCATCAAGCTCAGAATCAGACGCAGATGAAGCGAACTCGTGTGAAGCGTCTTGCACCGAGGCTTCGGCGCCGAACGCCTCAGTGAGAGCCTCCACCAGCGCATCCAGCATCCGCCTTTCGAATTCGAATCCCGAGCGATGTGGGTAATGGTCCATAACCTTAGCCTCCAAAGCATCATTAGCTGCGCAGCAAAAAAGCCAGATCAGCTAAACGTTAGCCATAATCGTATCATTAGCTGTGCAGCTAACAACCCCCCTTAGGCTAAACTTTGGATTCGCCAGCTTGCATCTGTAGCACGCCGCTGGCGTGAAACTCGCCAGCGAGGGATACTCACGGCTCAAAATCTTACATTTATCGGGGCAAAGAAAAAGCCCCAAGCGCTTGATTCTTGGGGCTTTCAGGGAAAAATTTTACACTTTAGGTCTAAGCTATACCCTAGAACGGAATATCGTCATCAAAGCTGTCGAAATCCGGAGCCGGCTGCGGTGCGGCCTGCTGTGGAGCCGGACGCGATTGCTGCGGGGCCGACTGCTGTGGACGCGAAGCCTGTTGTGGGCGAGGAGCCTGCTGCCGTGGCGCGGACTGGTCGTAGCCGCCGCCTTGTTGGTCGCCCTGTTGTGGACGGCCGCCCAGCAACTGCATGGTGCCCTGCATGTCGACGACGATTTCAGTGGTGTAGCGCTTGATGCCGTCTTTTTCCCACTCGCGGGTCTGCAGCTTGCCTTCGATGTAGACCTGCGAACCTTTACGCAGGTACTCGCCGGCAATCTCGGCCACCTTGCCGAACATCGACACACGGTGCCACTCGGTCTTCTCGACCTTCTGACCGGTCTGCTTGTCGGTCCATTGTTCGCTGGTCGCCAGACTCAGGTTGGTCACGGCGTTGCCATTGGGCAGGTAGCGAACTTCAGGATCCTGGCCGCACGTGCCGACCAATATGACTTTGTTAACCCCACGGGCCATAACGTTCTCCTAGGCTTCGCACGCTTGGGGCGCTGGCTCATTGACCAGGCGCTCAAGGGTCGTGCGATCCAACAATTCGGTGTCCAATTTGATGTAAATGGCAGCCTCTTCGGCCACCACTACTGCATCGGTTACCCCTACGAGTGCCTTAAGGCGCTCGACCAGACCTGCTTCGCGGATCGCTTCAGGCGATAACGGCACGCGCAGGCTCGTCACATAGGGTGGTTCGCGCATGGTAACAGCAAAGGCCAGCCAGAGGGCAGCCAGACCAGCGCATCCAAGGAAAACCGCCGACAAACCGCCATGCTGGAACATCCAGCCGCCCATGATCCCGCCGAGCGCGGAACCGAGGAACTGGCTGGTGGAATACACCCCCATCGCCGTGCCCTTGCCGCCCGCCGGTGAAACCTTGCTGATCAACGACGGCAAGGAGGCTTCCAGCAGATTGAACGCGGTGAAGAACACCACCGTCCCTACCACCAGGGCCCGCAAACTGTCGCCGAACTCCCAGAAGAATAGCTCAGTGAGCATCAGGGTCGTCACGGCACCGAGTAAAACTCGTTTCATTTTGCGTTTTTTCTCGCCATAGATGATGAACGGAATCATGGCGAAGAAGGAAATCAGCAGCGCAGTCAGGTACACCCACCAGTGCTGCTCCTTCGGCAGCCCGGCCTTCGTCACCAAGGCCAGGGGCAAGGCGACGAAGCTGGACATCAACATCGCGTGCAGCACAAAAATCCCCAGGTCCAGACGCAGCAGGTCGGGATGCTTGAGGGTCGGCAACAACGCCTGGCGGGCCACGCCGGACTCACGGTGCTGCAGCGGACCGGTGGAGCGCGGCACCATGAAGGCGATGATCAGGATGCCCAGCAACGCCATGCCGCCGGTGGCCAGGAACAGGCCTGACAGACCGAAGGCGCGGGTCAGCAAGGGGCCGACCACCATCGCCACGGCGAACGACAGACCGATGGTCATGCCGATCATCGCCATGGCCTTGGTCCGGTGCTGTTCGCGGGTCAGGTCCGAGAGCAATGCCATCACCGCCGCGGAAATCGCCCCGGCGCCCTGCAGGACCCGGCCGGCGATCACGCCCCAGATCGAGTCGGCGTTGGCCGCCAGCAAGCTGCCCAGGGCGAAGACCACCAGCCCCAGGTAGATCACCGGGCGGCGGCCGATGCGGTCGGAAATGATCCCGAAGGGAATCTGGAACACCGCCTGGGTCAGGCCGTAGGCGCCGATCGCCAGGCCGATCAGGGCCGGTGTCGCCCCCGCGAGATCCATCCCGTAAGTAGCCAGAACCGGCAACACCATGAACATGCCAAGCATACGGAAAGCGAACACCAGGGCCAGACCGCTTGCCGCGCGGGTCTCGCTACCACTCATGCGTTCGCTGTGGGGATCGTGCATGGAAAAACCTCGTGTGAACCGGCGGCGATTCTACCAGTCCCATCGATAGAGGGGATACATGGCGACGCTTTGTCGCGAGCTGTCATGCAAGACTGAAATACTGTCGTCCGATAGTGTGCATCCATCCAGTATTTAGCCTTATACTCTTGCGTTTACCGCCCGCCGTGCGAGGCCATCTTGGACAAGATCCTGATTCGTGGGGCTCGAACCCACAACCTGAAGAACATCGACCTGACCCTGCCCAGGGACAAGCTGATCGTGATCACCGGCTTGTCCGGGTCCGGCAAGTCGTCACTGGCCTTCGATACCTTGTATGCCGAAGGGCAACGCCGCTACGTGGAATCGCTGTCGGCCTATGCCCGGCAATTCCTCTCGATGATGGAAAAACCCGACGTCGACACCATCGAAGGCCTGTCGCCGGCGATCTCCATCGAACAGAAGTCGACGTCGCATAACCCGCGCTCGACGGTCGGTACCATCACCGAAATCTACGATTACTTGCGCCTGTTGTATGCCCGTGTAGGCACCCCGCGCTGCCCGGACCACGATATCCCGCTGGAGGCCCAGACCGTCAGCCAGATGGTCGACCTGGTGCTGGCCCAGCCCGAAGGCGCCAAGCTGATGTTGCTGGCGCCGGTGATTCGCGAGCGCAAGGGTGAGCATCTGTCGGTGTTCGAAGAGCTGCGGGCGCAGGGCTTTGTCCGCGCGCGGGTCAACGGCCGGCTTTGCGAACTGGACGAAGTGCCCAAGCTCGACAAGCAGAAGAAGCACTCCATCGATGTGGTGGTCGACCGCTTCAAGGTCCGTGGCGATCTGCAACAACGCCTGGCCGAGTCCTTCGAGACCGCGCTGAAGCTGGCGGACGGCATCGCCCTGGTGGCGCCGATGGACGACGAACCCGGCGAGGAGATGATCTTCTCCGCGCGGTTCGCCTGCCCGATCTGCGGCCATGCCATCAGCGAGCTGGAACCCAAGCTGTTCTCCTTCAACAACCCGGCCGGCGCCTGCCCGACCTGTGACGGCCTGGGGGTGAAGCAGTTCTTCGACACCAAGCGCCTGGTCAATGGCGAGCTGACCCTGGCCGAGGGCGCGATCCGCGGCTGGGACCGGCGCAACGTCTATTACTTCCAGATGCTCGGGTCGCTGGCGGCCCACTACGGCTTCAGCCTGGAAGTGCCGTTCAACACGTTGCCGGCGGACCAGCAGAAACTTCTTCTGCAAGGCAGCGGCAGCCAGAACGTCGACTTCAAGTACCTCAACGACCGCGGCGATATCGTCAAGCGCTCCCACCCGTTCGAAGGCATCGTGCCGAACCTGGAGCGTCGTTACCGCGAAACCGAATCGGCTACCGTGCGTGAAGAGCTGGCCAAGTTCCTCAGCACCCAACCCTGCCCGGATTGCCGCGGCACCCGCCTGCGTCGCGAGGCGCGGCACGTGTGGGTGGGCGAGAAGACCCTGCCGGCGGTGACCAACCTGCCGATCGGCGATGCCTGCGAATACTTCGGCGTGCTCAAGCTGACCGGACGCCGTGGGGAAATCGCCGACAAGATTCTCAAGGAAATCCGCGAGCGCCTGCAGTTCCTGGTCAACGTCGGCCTGGATTATCTGTCCCTCGACCGCAGTGCCGACACCCTGTCCGGCGGCGAGGCGCAGCGCATTCGCCTGGCTAGCCAGATCGGTGCCGGCCTGGTGGGGGTGTTGTACATCCTCGATGAGCCGTCCATCGGTTTGCACCAGCGGGACAACGACCGTCTGCTCGGCACCCTGAAGCACCTGCGTGACATCGGCAACACTGTGATCGTGGTCGAGCACGATGAAGACGCAATTCGCCTGGCGGATTATGTGGTCGACATCGGCCCGGGTGCGGGCGTGCATGGCGGCCATATCGTCGCCGAAGGAACGCCGGCCGAGGTCATGGCTCATCCAGACTCGTTGACCGGCAAGTACTTGTCCGGCCGGGTGAAGATTGAAGTACCGGGCAAACGCACACCGCGCAACAAGAAGCAGGTGCTGAATCTCAAGGGCGCGCGTGGCAACAACTTGCGCAACGTCGACCTGGAGATCCCGCTGGGCCTGCTGACCTGCGTGACGGGCGTGTCCGGTTCCGGCAAGTCGACACTGATCAACAACACCCTGTTCCCCCTCAGTGCCACCGCGCTCAATGGCGCGACCACACTGGAAGCCGCGGCCCACGACAGCATCAACGGCCTGCAGCACCTGGACAAGGTCGTGGATATCGACCAGAGCCCCATCGGTCGTACCCCGCGTTCGAATCCGGCGACCTACACCGGCTTGTTCACGCCGATCCGCGAGCTGTTCGCTGGCGTGCCGGAATCCCGTTCACGGGGTTACGGTCCGGGGCGCTTCTCGTTCAACGTCAAGGGCGGGCGCTGCGAAGCCTGCCAGGGCGATGGCCTGATCAAGGTGGAGATGCACTTCCTGCCGGACATCTATGTGCCGTGCGATGTGTGCAAGAGCAAGCGTTACAACCGCGAAACCCTGGAGGTCAAGTACAAGGGCAAGAGCATCCACGAGGTGCTGGAGATGACCATCGAAGAGGCGCGAGAGTTCTTCGATGCGGTTCCGGCGCTGGCGCGCAAGCTGCAGACGCTGATGGATGTGGGCCTGTCGTATATCAAGCTGGGGCAATCGGCGACCACCTTGTCCGGTGGCGAGGCGCAGCGGGTCAAGCTGTCCCGCGAGCTGTCCAAGCGCGACACCGGCAAGACCCTGTATATCCTCGACGAGCCAACCACCGGCCTGCACTTCGCGGATATCCAGCAGTTGCTGGACGTGCTGCATCGCCTGCGTGACCACGGCAACACCGTGGTGGTGATCGAGCACAACCTGGATGTGATCAAGACCGCCGACTGGTTGGTGGATCTCGGGCCGGAAGGTGGTTCCAAGGGCGGACAGATCATTGCGGTCGGTACGCCGGAGCAGGTTGCGGAGATGTCGCAGTCCCATACCGGGCATTACCTGAAGCCGCTGTTGCTGCGCGATCGGGCGTAACCGCATGAAATGAAAAAGCCCCTGTCATTGAGCGATGACAGGGGCTTTTTTATTGAGGCTGAAATCGCTATCGCCGGCAAGCCAGCTCCTACAAGGGTCAGATACGGCGATACCTCTGCGGTGAACGCCGAACCGTAGGAGCCGGCTCGCTGGCGATCCGCTGCGCAGCAGCGGCCATTCTCAAAACTGCGATTGCAGGTAATTCTGCAAACCGATGGACTTGATCAACCCCAACTGCTTCTCCAGCCAGTAGGTGTGATCTTCCTCGGTATCGGCCAACTGTTGGCGCAGGATCTCGCGGGTGACGTAATCCTTGTGCAGTTCACAGAGTTCGATGCCCTTGCACAGCGCGGCACGCACTTTGTATTCCAGGCGCAGGTCGGCGGCGAACATGTCCGGCACCGTGGTACCGATATCCAGGTCGTCCGGACGCATGCGTGGCGTGCCTTCCAGCATCAGGATCCGTCGCATCAGTGCATCGGCGTGTTGTGCCTCTTCTTCCATCTCGTGATTGATGCGCTCGTAGAGCTTGCTGAAGCCCCAGTCCTCGTACATCCGCGAATGGATGAAATACTGATCACGAGCCGCCAGTTCCCCGGTCAGCAACGTGTTGAGGTAATCGACTACGACCTGGTTACCTTGCATAACCCTACATCTCCCTGCTTGAAAGGCTGTATTTTGAACCAAGCTGACCGCAAGGTCACTGCAAAAGCGCAAATAATGTGAAGAATTTCCGAGAAAAGCAGCCTAAAAAACGCAAAAACCGCCCAAAGTGAGGGCGGTTCTGCTTCTCGTTTAGACTTAGTTCAGCACTACGCCCAAAGCCTTGGCAATGCCTTCACCGTAAGCCTGATCGGCCTTGAAGAAATGCTGCAACTGACGCTCGACCACATCGTCGGAAACACCCGCCATCGCACCGGCAATATTGCTGATCAGCAGCGCTTTCTGCTCGGCGCTCATCAGGCGGAACAACGCACCGGCGTGACTGTAGTAGTCGGTATCTTCGCGGTGATCGTAACGATCCGCCGCACCACTGAGGGCCAAGGCTGGCTCAGCGTAGCGAGGAGCCTGTTTGGGCGCTTCGACGTAGCTGTTCGGCTCGTAGTTCGGCGCAGCGCCACCGTTGCTGCCAAAGGCCATGGAGCCGTCACGCTGGTAGCTGTTGACCGGGCTGCGTGGAGCATTCACCGGCAGTTGCTGGTGATTGGTGCCGACACGGTAGCGGTGGGCATCGGCATAGGCGAAGACCCGGCCTTGCAGCATGCGGTCCGGCGACAGGCCGACACCCGGCACCATGTTGCTCGGAGCGAACGCCGCCTGCTCGACTTCAGCGAAGTAGTTCAGCGGATTGCGGTTGAGCTCCAGTTCGCCGACTTCGATCAGCGGGAACTCTTTCTGCGACCAGGTCTTGGTCACGTCGAAAGGGTTCTCGTAATGCGCCGCGGCCTGGGCCTCGGTCATGATCTGGATGCACACGCTCCATTTCGGGAAGTCGCCGCGCTCGATGGCGCCGAACAGATCGCGCTGGGCGTAGTCAGGATCGGTACCCGCCAGGCGGGCCGCCTCGGCCGGTGCCAGGTTCTTGATCCCCTGCTTGGTCTTGTAGTGCCATTTCACCCAGTGACGCTCGCCCTTGGCGTTGATCAGGCTGTAGGTGTGGCTGCCGAAGCCGTGCATGTGACGGTAGCCGTCCGGGATCCCACGGTCAGAGAACAGGATGGTGACCTGGTGCAGCGCCTCAGGCGAGTGCGACCAGAAGTCCCACATCATCTGCGCGCTTTTCAGGTTGCTTTGCGGCAGGCGTTTCTGGGTGTGGATAAAGTCGGGGAATTTCAGCGGATCGCGGATAAAGAACACCGGTGTGTTGTTGCCGACAATGTCCCAGTTGCCTTCCTCGGTGTAGAACTTCAGGGCGAAGCCCCGTGGATCGCGCTCGGTATCAGCCGAACCGCGCTCGCCACCGACGGTGGAGAAACGCAGAAAGGTCGGGGTCTGCTTGCCCACGGACTCGAACAGCTTGGCGCTGGTGTACTGGGTAATGTCCTTGGAAACGGTGAACGTACCGTAGGCTCCCGAGCCCTTGGCGTGGACACGGCGCTCAGGGATGTTTTCACGGTTGAAGTGAGCGAGCTTCTCGATCAGGTGAAAGTCGTCGAGCAGCAGCGGGCCACGGGGGCCGGCGGAACGGGAATTCTGGTTATCCGCAACGGGCGCACCGCTGGCGGTGGTCAGCGTTTTGTTCTGGCTCATGCTTATCCTTCCTCTCTCGGTCTTGGTGCTGCCGGCTAATCGGCTGAGGAGGAGTATTGACCATCAACATGACACCTACAAATTCATTAAATAATTGCCTTTAATAGAAATACACTATCGAATGATCTTTGCTTAATAGCAGACACAAAAAACCGGGCACTAGGCCCGGTTTCTTGTTTCAGACTGACGTCTTACTCGGCAGATACAGCTTCGCCGGCAGTAGCACGATCAACCAACTCGACGTACGCCATAGGCGCGTTGTCGCCAGTGCGGAAACCGCACTTGAGGATGCGCAGGTAGCCACCCTCACGGGTAGCGTAACGCTTGCCCAGGTCGTTGAAGAGCTTACCAACGATAGCTTTCGAACGAGTACGGTCGAAAGCCAGACGGCGGTTAGCCAGGCTATCTACTTTGGCCAGAGTGATCAGCGGCTCAGCAACGCGACGCAGTTCTTTGGCTTTTGGCAGAGTCGTTTTGATCAGCTCGTGCTCGAACAGCGACACTGCCATGTTTTGAAACATGGCCTTGCGGTGCGAGCTGGTGCGGCTCAGGTGACGACCACTTTTACGATGACGCATGGTTCATTCCTTACCAAACACAACGTTCGGTGATTACGACGATCAGGCAGTCGCCTTGTCGTCCTTCTTAAGACTTGCAGGCGGCCAGTTGTCGAGGCGCATGCCGAGGGACAGACCGCGGGAGGCCAGAACGTCCTTGATTTCAGTCAAGGATTTCTTGCCCAGGTTCGGAGTCTTCAACAGCTCTACTTCGGTACGCTGAATCAGGTCGCCGATGTAGTAGATGTTTTCCGCCTTAAGGCAGTTAGCCGAACGTACAGTCAGTTCCAGATCGTCAACCGGGCGAAGCAGGATCGGATCGATCTCGTCTTCCTGCTCGATTACCACTGGCTCACTGTCACCTTTGAGGTCGACGAACGCAGCCAACTGCTGTTGCAGGATGGTTGCAGCACGGCGGATAGCCTCTTCAGGATCCAGAGTACCGTTGGTTTCCAGATCAATAACCAGCTTGTCCAGATTGGTGCGCTGCTCGACACGGGCGTTTTCCACCACGTAAGCGATACGGCGAACCGGGCTGAACGAAGAGTCGAGCTGCAAGCGACCAATGCTGCGGCTTTCGTCTTCATCGCTCTGACGCGAGTCTGCTGGTTCATAACCACGACCACGAGCTACGGTGAGCTTCATGTTCAAGGCGCCGTTAGACGCCAGGTTGGCGATTACGTGATCGGGGTTAACGATCTCGACATCATGATCCAGCTGAATATCGGCAGCGGTAACCACCCCCGAACCCTTCTTCGACAAGGTCAGCGTAACTTCGTCACGGCCGTGCAGCTTGATAGCCAAACCTTTAAGGTTCAACAGGATTTCAATGACGTCTTCCTGTACACCTTCGATGGCGCTGTACTCGTGGAGCACACCGTCAATCTCGGCCTCGACTACTGCACAGCCTGGCATTGAGGACAACAGGATGCGGCGCAGCGCGTTGCCCAGGGTATGGCCAAAACCACGCTCGAGAGGCTCGAGGGTGATTTTAGCGCGGGTTGGACTGACAACCTGCACGTCAATGTGACGGGGTGTCAGGAACTCATTTACCGAAATCTGCATGGATGCACCTATTTTCTAGCCCTTACTTGGAGTAGAGCTCGACAATCAGGCTTTCGTTGATGTCGGCGGAGAGGTCACTGCGAGCAGGCACGTTCTTGAAAACGCCCGACTTCTTCTCAGTGTCCACTTCTACCCATTCTACGCGGCCACGCTGGGCACACAGATCGAGAGCCTGGACAATGCGCAGTTGATTCTTAGCTTTCTCACGAATAGCTACCACGTCACCAGCACGAACCTGGTAGGACGGGACGTTGACGGTTTTGCCGTTAACGCTGATCGACTTGTGCGATACCAGTTGACGGGATTCGGCACGAGTCGAGCCAAAACCCATACGGTATACAACGTTGTCCAGACGGCATTCGAGCAGTTGCAGCAGGTTTTCACCGGTTGCGCCTTTACGGCCGGCAGCTTCTTTGTAGTAGCCGCTGAACTGACGCTCAAGAACGCCATAAATACGACGGACCTTCTGCTTTTCACGCAGTTGGGTGCCGTAGTCGGACTGGCGACCGCGGCGTTGGCCGTGGATACCAGGTGCTGCTTCGATGTTGCACTTGGATTCGATAGCGCGCACGCCGCTCTTCAGGAAGAGATCGGTGCCTTCGCGACGAGCCAGTTTGCATTTTGGACCAATGTAACGAGCCATTCTTTACAATCTCCTGGATTACACGCGGCGCTTCTTCGGCGGACGGCACCCGTTGTGCGGGATTGGCGTCACGTCGGTGATGCTGGCGATCTTATAGCCACAGCCGTTCAATGCACGGACAGCGGACTCACGACCTGGACCTGGACCTTTGACGTTAACGTCGAGGTTTTTCAGGCCATATTCCAGCGCAGCTTGACCAGCACGCTCAGCAGCTACTTGAGCAGCGAACGGGGTGGACTTGCGGGAACCGCGGAAACCCGAACCACCGGAGGTAGCCCAGGAAAGAGCGTTACCTTGACGGTCGGTGATGGTCACGATGGTGTTGTTGAAAGACGCGTGGATGTGGGCGATGCCATCAACCACTGTCTTTTTAATTTTCTTACGAGGACGAGCAGCAGGTTTTGCCATGACTAGATTCCTGTCGATTCGCTGGTGCGATTACTTGCGGATCGGCTTACGCGGACCTTTGCGAGTACGCGCGTTGGTCTTGGTACGCTGACCGCGTACTGGCAGACCACGACGATGGCGCAGACCGCGGTAGCAGCCCAAGTCCATCAAGCGTTTGATTTTCATGTTGATTTCGCGACGCAGGTCACCTTCAGTGGTGAACTTCGCCACTTCGCCACGCAGCTGTTCAATCTGCTCGTCGCTCAGATCCTTGATCTTTGCGGCTGGGTTGACCCCAGTCACCGCACAAATTTTCTGTGCAGTAGTGCGACCAACACCATAGATGTAGGTCAGCGAGATAACAGTGTGCTTGTTATCTGGAATGTTAACGCCTGCAATACGGGCCATTCAGTGGGACTCCAATTGACAGCTACCTACGCCCCGGAAGCCAAGAAATAGGGCGCGAGATAATATCGCTGTAATAACAAATAATCAACCCAGCAGCGCACTAGCTGCTGGGCTTTAAGCAGATCACACTCAGCCTTGGCGCTGTTTGTGACGCGGTTCCGCGCTGCAAATTACTCGAACCACACCTTCGCGGCGAATAATCTTGCAGTTACGGCACAGCTTTTTCACCGATGCACGAACTTTCATCACCAACTCCTCGAACCTTATGGGTCAGCGCAGCATGCCGCTGCCGTAACCCTTCAGGTTGGCTTTCTTCATCAGGGATTCGTACTGGTGCGAAACGAGGTGCGATTGTACTTGGGACATGAAGTCCATCACAACCACGACCACGATCAGCAACGAGGTCCCGCCAAGGTAGAACGGAACGTTTGCCGCAACCACCAGGAACTGGGGCAGCAGGCACACGGCCGTCATATAAAGAGCACCGAACATGGTCAAACGGGTCAGAACGCCATCAATGTAGCGCGCCGACTGCTCGCCTGGACGGATACCCGGAATAAAGGCACCGGACTTCTTCAGGTTTTCCGCTACGTCTTTCGGATTGAACATCAACGCCGTATAGAAGAAGCAGAAGAAAATAATCCCTGCACTAAACAGCAGAATATTCAACGGCTGACCAGGAGCGATCGACTGCGAGATGTCCTGCAACCAGCCCATACCTTCAGACTGACCGAACCAGGCACCCAGCGAAGCCGGGAACAGCAAAATGCTGCTCGCGAAGATAGCAGGAATAACACCGGCCATATTCACCTTCAGCGGCAGGTGGCTGGTCTGCGCAGCGAAGACCTTGCGGCCCTGCTGACGCTTGGCGTAGTGAACAGCAATACGACGCTGGCCACGCTCAATGAACACCACGAAACCGATGATCGCTACTGCCAACAAACCGATGGCAACCAGGGCGAAGATATTGATATCACCCTGACGCGCAGACTCGAAAGACTGCCCGATTGCTCTCGGAAGACCGGCGACGATACCCGAAAAAATCAACATCGAGATACCGTTGCCCACACCGCGCTCGGTAATCTGCTCGCCCAACCACATCATGAACATCGCGCCGGCCACGAAAGTGGACACCGCAACGAAATGGAAGCTGAAGCCAGCACTAAACGAGACGCCCTGGTTAGCCAGGCCAATGGACATGCCAATGGCTTGAACAAGTGCCAGGACGACGGTGCCATAGCGGGTGTATTGGCTGATCTTACGACGACCAGCCTCACCTTCCTTCTTCAACTGCTCCAGCTGCGGGCTGACGGCGGACATCAGTTGCATGATGATCGATGCCGAAATGTACGGCATGATCCCCAGTGCAAAGATGCTCATCCGTTCCAGCGCGCCGCCGGAAAACATGTTGAACAAGCTAAGAATGGTCCCCTCATTCTGTCGAAACAGGTCCGCCAGCCGGTCCGGGTTGATACCTGGAACTGGGATGTGCGCGCCTATCCGGTAGACGATAATCGCCAGGAATAGAAAACGCAGTCGAGCCCAGAGCTCGGATAACCCGCCTTTGCTGAGCGCTGAGAGAGCACCTTGCTTAGCCATTTATTCCTCGAACTTGCCGCCAGCTGCTTCGATAGCCGCACGCGCACCTTTGGTGGCTGCGATGCCCTTGATAGTTACTGCGCGAGTCACTTCGCCCGACAGCATGATTTTCACACGCTGTACGTTCTGGTTGATCACGTTGGCATCTTTCAGGGACTGCACGGTAACGACGTCGCCTTCCACTTTGGCCAGCTCGGACAGACGCACTTCTGCGCGGTCCATGGCTTTCAGGGAAACGAAACCGAACTTCGGCAGGCGACGATGCAGCGGCTGTTGACCGCCTTCAAAGCCTGGAGCAATGGTGCCACCGGAGCGGGAGGTCTGACCTTTGTGGCCACGGCCACCGGTCTTACCCAAACCGCTACCGATACCACGGCCCGGACGATGCTTTTCGCGACGGGAACCCGGCGCTGGACTCAGATCATTGAGTTTCATCGATTAACCCTCTACACGCAGCATGTAGTAAGCCTTGTTGATCATCCCGCGATTCTCGGGAGTATCCAGGACTTCTACAGTGTGACCGATGCGACGCAGACCCAGACCCTTAACGCACAGTCTGTGGTTAGGGATGCGGCCGGTCATGCTTTTGATCAGCGTTACTTTTACAGTTGCCATGATCAACGGATCTCCGCTGCAGTTTTGCCGCGCTTGGCAGCAATGGACTCAGGGGACTGCATAGCCTTCAAACCCTTGAAAGTGGCGTGAACCACGTTTACCGGGTTAGTCGAGCCGTAGCACTTGGCCAGAACGTTCTGCACACCGGCCACTTCGAGGACAGCACGCATAGCGCCGCCAGCGATGATACCGGTACCTTCAGAAGCAGGCTGCATGTAAACCTTCGAAGCGCCGTGGGCGGACTTCATGGCGTACTGCAGAGTGGTGCCGTTCAGATCAACCTGGATCATGTTGCGGCGAGCAGCTTCCATAGCCTTCTGGATCGCGGCAGGCACTTCACGTGACTTGCCACGGCCGAAGCCTACACGGCCTTTACCATCACCCACCACGGTCAACGCGGTGAAGGTGAAGATACGGCCGCCTTTAACGGTTTTGGCTACGCGGTTAACTTGAACCAGCTTCTCGATGTAGCCTTCGTCGCGCTTTTGGTCGTTATTTGACATAACTTAGAACTCCAGCCCAGCTTCACGAGCAGCATCAGCCAGCGCCTTGACGCGGCCGTGATACTTGAAGCCAGAGCGGTCGAAAGCCACCTGCGAGACGCCAGCGGCTTTAGCACGCGTAGCGACCAGCTGGCCAACCTTAGTGGCCGCGTCGATGTTGCCAGTGGCACCATCACGCAGTTCTTTGTCCAAAGTCGAGGCACTTGCCAGAACTTTGTTGCCGTCGGCCGAAATGACCTGGGCGTAGATGTGCTGCGAAGAGCGGAACACGCAGAGACGCACGACTTCGAGTTCGTGCATTTTCAGGCGTGCTTTGCGAGCGCGACGCAGTCGAGTAACTTTTTTGTCGGTCATTTGCTATGCCCTACTTCTTCTTGGCTTCTTTACGACGGACGACTTCGTCCGCGTAGCGCACACCTTTGCCTTTGTACGGCTCTGGTGGACGGAAGTCGCGGATCTCAGCGGCCACCTGACCTACCAGCTGCTTATCGATGCCCTTGATCAGGATATCGGTTTGGCTAGGGGTCTCAGCGGTGATGCCTTCCGGCAGTTCGTAATCCACTGGGTGCGAGAAGCCAAGGGCCAGGTTCAACACCGTGCCTTTTGCTTGCGCTTTGTAACCAACACCGACCAGCTGGAGCTTGCGCTCGAAGCCTTGGCTTACGCCTTGGACCATGTTGTTTACCAACGCACGCGTGGTACCGGCCATTGCGCGAGTTTGTTGATCGCCATTGCGAGCAGCGAAACGCAGCTCACCAGCTTCTTCAACGATCTCAACGGACGAATGGATGTTCAGTTCAAGAGTACCCTTGGCACCCTTCACCGAAAGCTGTTGGCCTGCGAATTTGACTTCGACACCGGCTGGCAGCTTAACGGGGTTCTTAGCGACGCGAGACATGCTTATCCCCCCTTAGAACACAGTGCAAAGAACTTCGCCGCCGACACCGGCAGCGCGCGCAGCACGATCCGTCATCACACCTTTGTTGGTGGAGACGATAGACACGCCAAGACCGCCACGAACTTTCGGCAGATCCTCAACGGACTTGTACTGACGCAGGCCTGGACGGCTAACGCGCTTCACTTCTTCGATGACCGGACGGCCTTCGAAGTATTTCAGCTCGATGGATAGCAACGGCTTGGTTTCGCTGCTGATCTGATAACCCGCGATGTAACCTTCGTCCTTCAGGACTTTTGCTACAGCCACCTTCAACGTGGAAGACGGCATGCTTACGACGGACTTTTCAGCCATCTGGGCATTACGGATTCGAGTTAGCATGTCCGCTAACGGGTCCTGCATACTCATGGGCTAGACGCTCCTGATACAAAAAGAATTAGCCTTGCGGCTACAACTGTCGCCGAGTATCTCCACACGTAAAAAGTGCAGGCTCAGGCGAGCCGGTCATTCTAGACACACCCCAGAAATGAATCAAGCCCCAAAAGGGGCTTGTTTCATACTCAAGGTCACCAATGGTCGGTTCTTGCGAGTCCGACCACCGCGACTTGGGCGGTATGGCTTACCAGCTGGCTTTAACCAGACCTGGTACGTCACCACGCATGGCCGCTTCACGCAGCTTGTTACGGCCGAGGCCGAACTTGCGGTAAACGCCGTGCGGACGACCGGTGATGCGGCAGCGGTTACGCATGCGCGAAGCGCTGGCGTCACGTGGCTGCTTCTGCAGGGCAACCGAAGCTTCCCAACGCGCTTCTGGACTTGCGTTCAGATCGACGATGATAGCTTTCAGTGCTGCACGCTTGGTGGCGTACTTGGCAACGGTGAGCTGACGCTTCAGCTCACGGTTTTTCATGCTCTTCTTGGCCATTTTCCTACTCCAATCAGTTGCGGAACGGGAATTTGAAAGCACGCAGCAATGCGCGACCTTCATCATCGTTCTTGGCAGTGGTGGTCAGGGTAATGTCCAGACCGCGCAGAGCATCGATCTTGTCGTAATCGATTTCCGGGAAAATGATCTGCTCTTTCACGCCCATGCTGTAGTTGCCACGACCGTCGAAGGACTTGGCATTCAGGCCGCGGAAGTCGCGAACCCGAGGCAGGGAGATCGACAGCAGACGATCCAGGAACTCATACATACGATCGCGACGCAGGGTCACTTTGACACCGATCGGCCAACCTTCGCGGACTTTGAAGCCAGCGATGGATTTGCGAGCGTGAGTCACAACGACTTTCTGGCCGGTGATCTTCTCCAGGTCAGCCACAGCGTGCTCGATGATTTTCTTGTCACCGATCGCTTCGCCCAGACCCATGTTCAGGGTGATCTTGGTAATGCGCGGAACTTCCATCACGTTCGCGAGCTTAAGTTCTTCCTTAAGCTTCGGAGCGATTTCCTTCCGGTAAATCTCTTTCAGTCGTGCCATGGTCTTCTACCTAGCAGTGTTCAAGCATCAACCGCTTTTTGGGTCGACTTGAAGACACGAATTTTTTTGCCGTCTTCTACTTTGAAACCAACGCGGTCAGCCTTGTTGGTTTCGCCGTTGAAAATGGCGACGTTGGAAGCGTGCAGTGGCGCTTCTTTTTCGACGATACCGCCCTGTACGCCCGACATCGGGTTAGGCTTGGTATGACGCTTGACCAGGTTCAGACCACCGATGACCAGACGGTCATCAGCGAGAACCTTAAGCACCTTACCGCGCTTACCTTTGTCTTTGCCGGCGATCACGATGATCTCGTCGTCACGACGAATCTTTTGCATGTCGGATCTCCTTACAGCACTTCTGGGGCGAGCGAGACGATCTTCATGAACTTCTCAGTACGAAGTTCACGGGTCACTGGCCCAAAGATACGGGTGCCGATCGGCTCTTGCTTGTTGTTCAACAGAACAGCAGCGTTGCCATCAAAGCGGATGATGGAGCCGTCAGCACGACGGACGCCATGGCGAGTGCGGACTACAACAGCAGTCATCACTTGGCCTTTCTTCACTTTACCGCGCGGAATTGCTTCCTTGACGGTTACTTTGATGATGTCACCGATACCAGCGTAACGACGATGCGAGCCACCCAGCACCTTGATGCACATAACGCGGCGAGCGCCGCTGTTATCGGCCACATCGAGCATGGATTGAGTCTGAATCATATAATTTCTCCGACCCCTAGCCCTTAGACTTCCACAGCGCGTTCGAGAACATCAACCAGCGCCCAAGACTTGGTCTTGGCCATCGGACGAGTTTCACGAATCGTGACCTTGTCGCCAATGTGGCACTGGTTGGTTTCGTCGTGCGCGTGCAGCTTAGTCGAACGCTTAACGTATTTACCGTAGATCGGGTGCTTTACGCGACGCTCGATCAGAACGGTGATGGTCTTGTCCATTTTGTCGCTGACAACACGGCCAGTCAGCGTACGGACGGTCTTTTCGGCTTCAGCCATGATCACTTACCTGCCTGCTGGTTGAGCACAGTCTTCACACGAGCAATATCGCGCTTAACTTGCGAGAGCAGGTGAGACTGCCCCAACTGGCCAGTTGCTTTCTGCATACGCAGATTGAACTGGTCGCGCAGCAGGCCGAGCAGTTGCTCGTTCAGCTGCTGTGCTGATTTTTCACGAAGTTCATTCGCTTTCATCACATCACCGTCCGTTTAACAAAAGCGGTGGCGAGCGGCAGCTTTGCAGCAGCCAGGGCAAAAGCCTCACGCGCCAGCTCTTCAGTAACACCCTCGATTTCATACAGGACTTTGCCTGGCTGAATCTGGGCAACCCAGTACTCCACGTTACCCTTACCTTTACCCATCCGAACTTCGAGGGGCTTTTTGGAAATAGGCTTGTCCGGGAATACACGGATCCAGATCTTGCCGCCACGTTTTACGTGACGGGTCAGAGCACGACGCGCTGACTCGATCTGACGAGCGGTGAGACGACCACGAGCAACAGACTTCAGCGCGAACTCGCCGAAGCTGACTTTGCTACCGCGCTGAGCCAGACCACGGTTGTGGCCTGTCATCTGCTTGCGGAACTTCGTACGCTTTGGTTGCAACATTTGGCGTACCCCTTACTTAGCAGCTTTTTTACGAGGCGCTGGTGCTTGTGGTTTCAGTTCTTCTTGGCGACCACCAATTACTTCGCCTTTGAAGATCCAAACCTTTACACCGATCACACCGTAAGTGGTGTGAGCTTCGTAGTTGGCATAGTCGATGTCGGCACGCAGGGTGTGCAGTGGCACACGACCTTCGCGATACCATTCAGTACGTGCGATTTCAGCACCGCCGAGACGACCGCTCACTTGGATTTTGATGCCTTTGGCACCAATGCGCATGGCGTTCTGTACGGCGCGCTTCATGGCGCGACGGAACATCACACGACGCTCCAGCTGCTGAGCTACGCTCTGGGCAACCAGCATACCGTCGAGCTCCGGCTTGCGGATCTCTTCGATATTGATGTGCACAGGCACACCCATTTGCTTGGTCAGGTCCTGACGCAGTTTCTCAACATCCTCACCCTTCTTCCCGATAACGATACCTGGACGAGCGGTGTGGATGGTGATGCGTGCAGTTTGGGCCGGACGATGGATATCGATACGGCTTACGGACGCGCTTTTTAGTTTGTCTTGGAGGTACTCACGCACTTTCAGATCTGCGAGCAAATAGTCCGCATAAGTCCGACCGTCTGCGTACCAGACGGAGGTGTGCTCCTTGACGATTCCCAGGCGAATGCCAATGGGATGTACTTTCTGACCCATCTCTTCGACTCCGTTACTTGTCAGCAACCTTGACAGTGATATGGCAAGACCGCTTGACGATGCGATCAGCCCGGCCTTTGGCACGTGGCATGATGCGCTTCAGCGAACGCCCTTCGTTGACGAAAACGGTGCTGACCTTCAGGTCATCAACGTCTGCGCCTTCGTTATGCTCGGCGTTGGCTACGGCCGACTCCAGCACTTTCTTCATGATCTCGGCGGCTTTCTTACTGCTGAAAGCCAACAAGTTGAGCGCTTCGCCCACCTTCTTCCCGCGGATCTGGTCGGCGACCAAGCGGGCTTTCTGGGCGGAGATTCGAGCGCCCGACAACTTAGCGGCTACTTCCATTTCCTAACCCCTTAACGCTTGGCTTTCTTGTCAGCCACGTGCCCACGATATGTGCGGGTACCGGCAAACTCGCCCAGTTTGTGGCCGACCATGTCTTCGTTCACGAGAACGGGGACGTGTTGACGACCGTTATGCACTGCAATGGTCAAACCGACCATTTGTGGCAGGATCATGGAACGGCGCGACCAGGTCTTAACTGGTTTGCGATCGTTCTTTTCCGCCGCCACTTCGATCTTCTTCAGTAGGTGAAGATCGATAAAAGGACCTTTTTTCAGAGAACGTGGCACTGTCGTATCCCTCTATTTACTTGCGACGACGGACGATCATTTTGTCGGTACGCTTATTACCACGAGTCTTCGCGCCCTTAGTCGGGAAGCCCCACGGCGATACCGGATGACGACCACCAGAGGTACGACCTTCACCACCACCATGTGGGTGGTCAACCGGGTTCATGGCAACACCACGAACGGTTGGGCGAACGCCACGCCAGCGTTTGGCACCGGCTTTACCCAGGGAACGCAGGCTGTGCTCGGAGTTCGAGACTTCGCCCAGCGTTGCACGGCATTCCGACAGCACTTTACGCATTTCACCGGAGCGCAGACGCAGGGTCACGTAGACACCTTCACGAGCGATCAGCTGAGCCGAAGCACCAGCGGAACGAGCGATCTGTGCACCTTTACCTGGCTTCAATTCGATGCCGTGTACGGTGGAACCCACTGGGATGTTGCGCAGTTGCAGAGCGTTACCTGGCTTGATTGGAGCCAGAGCGCCTGCGATCAGCTGGTCGCCAGCACTCACGCCTTTAGGGGCGATGATGTAGCGACGCTCGCCGTCTGCGTACAGCAGCAGAGCGATGTGAGCAGTACGGTTTGGATCGTATTCGATACGCTCGACAGTGGCAGAGATGCCATCTTTGTCGTTGCGACGGAAATCGACCAGACGATAATGCTGCTTATGACCACCACCGATGTGACGAGTGGTAATACGGCCATTGTTGTTACGACCACCAGTCTTCGATTTTTTCTCGAGCAGCGGTGCGTGAGGAGCGCCTTTATGCAGCTCCTTGTTGACCACCTTGACCACAAAACGGCGGCCAGGGGAAGTCGGTTTGCATTTAACGATTGCCATGATGCACCCCTTCCTTACTCAGCACTGCTGCTGAAATCGAGATCTTGGCCTGGCTGAAGGGAGATAACTGCCTTCTTCCAGTCATTACGCTTGCCCAGACCGCGAGCAGTGCGTTTGCTTTTACCCAGGACATTCAGGGTAGTCACACGCTCTACTTTCACGCTGAACAGGCTTTCGACGGCCTTCTTGATTTCCAGCTTGGTTGCGTCAGTCGCAACCTTGAAAACGAACTGACCTTTCTTGTCTGCCAGGACCGTAGCCTTCTCGGAAACGTGCGGGCCAAGCAGAACTTTAAATACGCGTTCCTGGTTCATCCCAGCAGCTCCTCGAATTTCTTCACGGCCGACACGGTGATCAACACCTTGTCGTATGCGATCAGACTAACTGGATCGGAACCCTGTACGTCACGGACATCGACGTGAGGCAGGTTACGAGCAGCCAGGTACAGGTTCTGATCAACAGCGTCAGACACGATCAGAACGTCGGTCAGACTCATGCCAGTCAGCTTGTTCAGCAGGTCTTTGGTTTTCGGCGTTTCAACGGCGAAATCCTGAACCACGACCAGACGATCAGTACGCACCAGCTCAGCAAGGATGGAACGCATTGCTGCGCGATACATCTTCTTGTTCAGCTTCTGGGAGTGATCCTGAGGACGAGCTGCGAAAGTGGTACCGCCGCCACGCCAGATTGGGCTACGGATAGTACCGGCACGAGCACGGCCAGTACCTTTCTGACGCCACGGGCGCTTGCCGCCACCGGAAACGTCGGAACGGGTCTTTTGCTGCTTGCTACCCTGACGGCCGCCAGCCATGTAGGCCACGACTGCTTGGTGAACCAGCGTCTCGTTGAATTCGCCGCCAAATGTCAGTTCGGAAACTTCGATCGCTTGAGCGTCATTTACATTTAATTGCATGTCAGCTTCCCCTTAACCGCGAGCCTTGGCTGCTGGACGTACAACCAAGTTGCCGCCAGTAGCGCCAGGAACAGCGCCCTTGACCAACAACAGATTGCGTTCAGCGTCCACGCGCACTACTTCGAGGGACTGCACGGTCACGCGCTCAGCGCCCATATGACCGGACATTTTTTTGCCCTTGAATACACGACCAGGAGTCTGGCACTGGCCGATAGAGCCTGGAACGCGGTGGGACACGGAGTTACCGTGGGTATTATCTTGCCCGCGGAAATTCCAGCGCTTGATCGTACCCTGGAAGCCTTTACCTTTGGACTGACCGGTTACATCAACCAGTTGACCAGCAGCGAAGATTTCAGCGTTGATCAGATCGCCGGCCTGGTAGTCGCCTTCTTCAAGGCGGAATTCCATTACGGTACGACCAGCGGCAACGTTCGCTTTAGCGAAGTGGCCAGCTTGAGCGGCTGTAACACGCGAAGCACGACGCTCGCCGACAGTGACTTGCACTGCACGATAGCCATCGGTTTCTTCAGTTTTGAACTGGGTGACGCGATTCGGTTCGATCTCAATGACCGTAACCGGAATGGAGACACCTTCTTCGGTGAAAATACGGGTCATACCGCATTTACGACCGACTACACCAATAGTCATGTTGTAAACCTCATGAGTGTACGGGGCTTTCACCCGCTATGGCCGCCCATTTCAGAGCGTTACACGACTAAGACCGAGTCTTAGCCGAGGCTGATCTGCACTTCCACACCTGCCGCAAGATCAAGCTTCATCAGCGCATCAACGGTTTTATCCGTTGGCTGGACGATGTCCAGTACACGCTTATGAGTACGGATCTCGTACTGGTCGCGCGCGTCTTTGTTGACGTGCGGGGAGACCAGAACGGTGAACCGCTCTTTACGGGTAGGCAGTGGAATTGGACCACGCACTTGAGCACCAGTACGTTTCGCGGTTTCCACGATTTCCTGGGTGGATTGGTCGATCAGGCGATGGTCAAAAGCCTTCAACCTGATACGGATTTGCTGATTTTGCATTGGATTTCAGACTCCGGCTGCTATTCCCAGCGAGCGCAATACGCCCGTTAAAAGGAGGCGCAATTCTATAGACGGCCCAGATAGGTGTCAACCTAATAAAAAAACCCCCGCTAGGCGGGGGTTTTTTCAAAGCATCGAAGCGATCTCAAAAGAGAAGCTTACTCGATGATTTTGGCTACGACGCCAGCGCCGACGGTACGACCGCCTTCACGGATAGCGAAACGCAGACCGTCTTCCATCGCGATGGTTTTGATCAGAGTGACAGTCATCTGAATGTTGTCACCTGGCATTACCATTTCAACGCCTTCTGGCAGCTCGCAGTTACCAGTCACGTCAGTCGTACGGAAGTAGAACTGTGGACGGTAGCCTTTGAAGAACGGAGTATGACGGCCGCCTTCTTCCTTGCTCAGAACGTAAACTTCTGCGGTGAACTTGGTGTGCGGCTTGACCGAACCTGGCTTGACCAGAACCTGGCCACGCTCAACGTCGTCACGCTTGGTACCACGCAGCAGAACGCCGCAGTTCTCGCCCGCACGACCCTCGTCGAGCAGTTTACGGAACATTTCAACACCGGTGCAGGTGGTGACGGTGGTGTCACGCAGACCAACGATTTCCAGTGGGTCCTGAACGCGAACGATACCGCGCTCGATACGACCAGTCACAACAGTACCGCGACCCGAGATCGAGAATACGTCTTCGATTGGCATCAGGAATGGCTTGTCGGTCAGACGAACTGGTTCTGGGATGTAGCTGTCCAGGGTTTCAACCAGTTTACGAACGGCAGTGGTGCCCATTTCGTTGTCGTCTTTGCCTTCCAGCGCCATACGCGCGGAACCGATGATGATTGGAGTGTCATCACCTGGGAAGTCGTAAGTGCTCAGCAGATCGCGCACTTCCATCTCAACCAGTTCCAGCAGCTCAGCGTCGTCTACCAGGTCAGCCTTGTTCAGGAAAACCACGATGTACGGAACGCCTACCTGACGGGACAGCAGGATGTGCTCACGGGTTTGTGGCATCGGACCATCGGCGGCCGAGCAAACCAGGATCGCGCCGTCCATCTGGGCAGCACCAGTGATCATGTTCTTCACATAGTCAGCGTGACCTGGGCAGTCAACGTGAGCGTAGTGACGGATCTTCGAGTTGTACTCGACGTGCGCGGTGTTGATGGTGATACCACGAGCTTTTTCTTCTGGTGCGCTGTCGATTTTATCGAAATCAACGACGGCCGAACCGAAAATCTCAGAGCAAACACGAGTCAGAGCAGCGGTCAGCGTGGTTTTACCGTGGTCGACGTGACCGATGGTGCCAACGTTGACGTGCGGGAGGGAACGATCAAATTTTTCTTTAGCCACGACAATTAACTCCTAGCCTAAAGGGCTGAATCAGCCTTGTTTTTTAACGAGAGCTTCGACGATGTTCGACGGAGCTTCGGAGTATTTGGAGAATTCCATAGAGTAGCTCGCGCGACCCTGGGACATGGAACGAACATCGGTCGCATAACCGAACATTTCGCCCAACGGAACCTCGGCGCGGATCACCTTGCCGGAAACCGTGTCTTCCATACCCTGGATCAGACCACGACGACGGTTCAGGTCACCCATCACGTCACCCATGTAGTCCTCAGGTGTTACAACTTCTACCTTCATGATCGGCTCAAGCACAACACCGCCGCCCTTGGACGCGAGTTGCTTGGTCGCCATGGAAGCAGCCACCTTGAACGCCATCTCGTTGGAGTCGACGTCGTGGTAAGAACCGTCAAACACAGTCGCCTTCAGGCCGATCAGCGGATAGCCGGCAACAACGCCGTTCTTCATCTGCTCTTCGATACCCTTCTGGATAGCCGGGATGTATTCCTTAGGAACCACACCACCAACCACTTCGTTCACGAATTGCAGACCTTCCTGACCTTCGTCAGCCGGTGCAAAACGAATCCAGCAGTGACCAAACTGGCCACGACCGCCGGACTGACGAACGAACTTGCCTTCGATTTCACAGTTCTTCGTGATTTTCTCACGATAGGAAACCTGAGGCTTACCGATGTTGGCTTCGACGTTGAACTCACGGCGCATCCGGTCAACCAGGATGTCCAGGTGCAATTCGCCCATGCCGGAGATGATCGTTTGACCAGTCTCTTCATCAGTTTTGACGCGGAAAGATGGGTCTTCCTGAGCAAGTTTGCCCAGAGCGATACCCATTTTTTCCTGGTCATCCTTGGTCTTCGGCTCAACGGCAACCGAAATAACCGGCTCCGGGAAGTCCATGCGAACCAGGATGATTGGCTTGTCAGCCGAGCACAGGGTGTCACCGGTGGTGACGTCCTTCATGCCGATCAAGGCCGCGATGTCGCCAGCGCGTACTTCCTTGATCTCTTCACGGGTGTTGGCATGCATCTGCACCATACGACCCACGCGCTCTTTCTTGCCCTTGACCGAGTTGATCACGCCGTCGCCGGAGCTCAACACGCCCGAGTAAACGCGAGCGAAGGTCAGGGTACCCACAAATGGGTCGGTGGCGATTTTGAACGCCAGAGCGGAGAACGGTTCGCTGTCGTCTGCATGACGCTCCATGGCGATAGTCTCGTCATCCGGGTCGGAACCCTTGATGGCAGGAATGTCGACAGGTGCAGGCAGGTAGTCGATAACAGCGTCGAGAACCAGGGGAACGCCCTTGTTCTTGAAGGAAGAACCGCAAACAGCCAGAACGATCTCACCAGCGATAGTACGCTGACGCAGGCCGCCCTTGATTTCCTCGATGGTGAGCTCTTCACCTTCGAGGTACTTGTTCATCAGCTCTTCAGTGGCTTCGGCAGCAGCCTCAACCATGTTGCCACGCCACTCTTCAGCCAATTCCTGCAGTTCTGCAGGGATCGGCTCGCGACGAGCAGCCATGCCTTTGTCAGCGTCGTCCCAGTAGACCGCTTCCATGGACATCAGATCGATCTGACCCTGGAAGTTGTCTTCGGAACCGATAGCCAACTGGATAGGCACTGGAGTGTGACCCAGGCGCTGCTTGATCTGCGCAACAACGCGCAGGAAGTTCGCACCGGCACGGTCCATCTTGTTCACGTAAACGAGACGTGGAACACCGTACTTGTTGGCTTGACGCCATACGGTTTCAGACTGAGGCTCGACACCGGAAGTACCGCAGAACACAACGACCGCACCGTCGAGTACGCGCAGCGAACGCTCTACTTCAATGGTGAAGTCAACGTGGCCGGGGGTATCGATGATGTTGAAGCGGTGCTTGGGAAACTGCTTGGCAGAACCTTCCCAGAATGCGGTGGTCGCAGCGGAGGTAATGGTAATACCCCGCTCCTGCTCCTGCACCATCCAGTCCATGGTCGCGGCGCCGTCGTGCACCTCGCCCATTTTGTGGTTTACGCCCGTGTAAAACAGGACGCGCTCAGTAGTCGTGGTTTTACCCGCGTCCACGTGAGCAACGATACCAATGTTACGGTAGCGTTTAATATCGGTTGTACGAGCCATAAAGCCCTCGCAAATTGAGTGACGCTAAAATTAGAAGCGGTAGTGCGAGAAAGCCTTGTTGGCTTCAGCCATACGGTGCACGTCTTCACGCTTCTTAACTGCAGCACCTTTACCTTCAGCGGCGTCCATCAGTTCGCCAGCCAAACGCAGAGCCATGGACTTCTCGCCGCGCTTGCGGGCGAAGTCTACCAACCAGCGCATTGCCAGAGCGTTACGACGGGACGGACGAACTTCGACCGGAACCTGGTAAGTAGCACCGCCTACACGGCGCGACTTCACTTCGACCAGCGGAGCGATGGCGTCGAGTGCTTTCTCGAAGAGTTCCAGGGGGTCAGCGTTTTTGCGCTCTTTAACTTTATCCAGAGCACCATAAACGATACGTTCGGCCACGGCTTTCTTGCCGCTTTCCATCACGTGGTTCATGAATTTGGCGAGAATCTGGCTACCGTATTTCGGATCGTCCAGAATCTCACGCTTGGCTGCTACACGACGTCTTGGCATTGATAAGCCCTCAAACGGTCTTCAGGTTAGCCCGGGAACATGACACCCAGTGGATGTACGCCCGACCTTACTCTTATCGACTCAAAAAAATAAAAATCAGTTACTGCAGCAAACGGCCGATTACTTCGGACGCTTGGTACCGTATTTCGAACGACCTTGGTTACGACCTTTGACGCCGGAGGTATCCAGGGAGCCGCGAACGGTGTGGTAACGAACACCTGGCAAGTCTTTTACACGACCGCCACGGATCAGCACCACGCTGTGCTCTTGCAGGTTGTGGCCTTCACCGCCGATGTACGAGGAAACCTCGAAACCGTTGGTCAGGCGCACACGGCATACTTTACGCAGTGCCGAGTTAGGTTTTTTCGGCGTGGTGGTGTACACACGAGTGCACACGCCACGACGTTGCGGGCAGTTCTGCAGCGCAGGTACGTCGGATTTCTCGACGATACGCTTACGCGGCTGACGTACCAGCTGGTTGATAGTTGCCATCTACTAGCTCCACTGTTGTCTTGCGACGCTATTGTCTTGCAAGAAAAGCAAAATGGCAGGAACGAATTCCCGCCAAATTTAGGGGTACAAGAGTCTAAAGAGGATCTTGCCCCCAGTCAAGACAAGGCCCCGATCTCCTCACACCGACCATCGCAACAAAAAATGTCTCGATGGCGTTGGCGGAGGCTACCAGGGCCTTGTTCTCACTACCGCGGAACTCAGTTACCGCTAGAGTTCAGCGCTTCGGTCAGTGCAGCTTCCACTTCACTGGCGCTTACGCGCAACGGTTTGTCCAGTTCACGACGACGCTTGCGCTCGCTGTGATAAGCCAGACCGGTACCGGCCGGGATCAGACGACCCACAACCACGTTTTCTTTCAGGCCGCGCAGGTAGTCGCGCTTGCCGGTAACGGCCGCTTCGGTCAGTACGCGGGTGGTCTCTTGGAAAGAGGCCGCCGAGATGAACGATTCGGTCGACAACGACGCCTTGGTGATACCCAGCAGAACGCGAGTGAACTTGGAAACGAACTTGTCGTCGCCAGCCAGACGCTCGTTCTCTACCAGAACGTGAGTCAGCTCCATCTGGTCGCCCTTGATGAAGGTGGAATCGCCGGATTCAGCGATTTCAACTTTACGCAGCATCTGACGCAGGATGGTCTCGATGTGCTTGTCGTTGATCTTCACGCCTTGCAGACGGTAAACGTCCTGGATCTCGTTGACGATGTACTTGGCCAGCGCACTCACACCCAGCAGACGCAGGATATCGTGTGGATCGCTCGGACCGTCGGAGATGACTTCGCCGCGGTTCACTTGTTCGCCTTCGAAGACGTTCAGGTGACGCCACTTCGGAATCAGCTCCTCGTACGGATCGCTACCGTCGTTCGGGGTAATGACCAGACGGCGCTTGCCCTTGGTCTCTTTACCGAACGCGATGGTGCCGCTGACTTCAGCCAGAATCGAGGCTTCTTTCGGACGACGAGCTTCGAACAAGTCGGCAACACGCGGCAGACCACCGGTGATGTCGCGAGTTTTCGAAGTTTCTTGCGGAATCCGCGCGATAACATCACCGATCGCGATTTTCGCACCATCCGCCACACCGACCAGGGCGTTGGCTGGCAGGAAGTACTGAGCGATAACGTCAGTGCCTGGCAGCAACAGATCCTTGCCGTTGTCGTCGACCATCTTCACCGCAGGACGAATGTCCTTGCCGGCTGCTGGACGGTCTTTGGCGTCGAGGACTTCAATGTTGGTCATACCGGTCAATTCGTCAGTCTGACGCTTGATCGTGATGCCTTCTTCCATGCCCACGTAGGTCACGGTACCTTTCATTTCGGTAACGATTGGGTGAGTGTGCGGATCCCACTTGGCCACGATTGCGCCAGCGTCGACCTTGTCACCCTCTTTAACCGAAATCACCGCACCGTACGGCAGCTTGTAGCGCTCGCGCTCACGACCGTAGTCGTCGGCAATCGCCAGCTCACCGGAACGGGACACCGCAACCAGGTGGCCATCCACTCGCTCAACGTGCTTCAGGTTGTGCAGACGGACGGTACCGCCATTCTTCACCTGAACGCTGTCGGCTGCGGAGGTCCGGCTTGCCGCACCACCGATGTGGAACGTACGCATGGTCAGCTGGGTACCCGGCTCACCGATGGACTGGGCAGCGATAACGCCGACCGCTTCACCGATGTTCACCTGGTGACCACGAGCCAAGTCACGGCCGTAGCACTTGGCGCAGATGCCATAGCGGGTTTCGCAGCTGATTGGCGAGCGCACGATGACTTCATCGATGCTGTTCAGCTCGATGAATTCAACCCACTTCTCGTCGACCAGGGTACCGGCAGGAACGATAATTTCCTCGGTGCCCGGCTTGAAGACGTCACGGGCGATCACTCGACCCAGAACGCGCTCACCCAACGGCTCGACAACGTCGCCGCCTTCGATGTGCGGCGTCATGAGCAAGCCTTGCTCAGTGCCACAGTCGACTTCGGTCACCACCAGATCCTGCGCCACGTCTACCAGACGACGGGTCAGGTAACCGGAGTTCGCGGTTTTCAACGCGGTATCCGCGAGACCTTTACGAGCACCGTGAGTGGAGATGAAGTACTGGAGTACGCTCAGGCCTTCACGGAAGTTCGCGGTGATCGGCGTCTCAATGATGGAACCGTCCGGCTTGGCCATCAGGCCACGCATACCGGCCAGCTGACGAATCTGTGCAGCGGAACCCCGCGCACCCGAGTCGGCCATCATGTACATCGAGTTGAAGGATTCCTGGTCGACTTCGTCGCCATGACGGTCGATGACCTTCTCTTTCGAGAGGTTGGCCATCATCGCCTTGGACACTTCGTCGTTCGCCTTGGACCACAAGTCGATCACTTTGTTGTACTTCTCGCCCTGGGTGACCAGGCCGGAGGCGTACTGACTTTCGATCTCTTTCACTTCGTCGGTGGCGGCACCGATGATGCGGGCTTTTTCATCCGGGATAACGAAGTCGTTAACGCCGATGGAAACGCCGGAAATGGTCGAATAGGCAAAACCGGTGTACATCAACTGGTCAGCGAAGATCACGGTCTCTTTCAAACCAACCACGCGGTAGCACTGGTTGATCAGCTTGGAGATCGCCTTCTTCTTCATCGGCAGGTTGACGACGTCGAACGACAGGCCGGCCGGAACCACCTGGAACAGCAGCGCACGGCCGACAGTGGTGTCGACGATACGGGTGTTCTTGACGCTGCCACCATCACGATCATTGACGGTTTCGTTGATACGAACCTTGATCTTGGCGTGCAGGGCGGCTTCGCCGGCGCGGAATACGCGGTCGACTTCCTGCAGGTCGGCGAAAATACGACCTTCGCCCTTGGCGTTGATCGCCTCACGGGTCATGTAGTACAGACCCAATACAACGTCCTGCGACGGAACGATGATTGGCTCACCGTTGGCGGGCGACAGGATGTTGTTGGTCGACATCATCAACGCACGCGCTTCGAGCTGGGCTTCCAGCGTCAGCGGTACGTGCACGGCCATTTGGTCGCCGTCGAAGTCGGCGTTGTACGCAGCACAGACCAGCGGGTGCAGCTGGATAGCCTTACCTTCGATCAGTACCGGTTCAAACGCCTGGATACCCAGACGGTGAAGGGTCGGTGCACGGTTGAGGAGAACCGGGTGTTCGCGAATCACTTCAGCGAGAACGTCCCAAACCTCTGGCAGTTCGCGCTCGACCATCTTCTTCGCGGCCTTGATGGTGGTCGCGAGACCACGCATTTCCAGCTTGCCGAAAATGAACGGTTTGAACAGCTCGAGGGCCATCTTCTTCGGCAGACCGCACTGGTGCAGACGCAGGGTCGGACCTACGGTAATAACCGAACGACCCGAGTAGTCAACGCGCTTACCGAGCAAGTTCTGACGGAAACGACCTTGCTTACCCTTGATCATGTCAGCCAGGGATTTCAGAGGACGCTTGTTCGAACCGGTAATGGCGCGACCGCGACGACCGTTGTCCAGCAGGGCATCCACAGCTTCCTGCAGCATGCGCTTTTCGTTGCGCACGATGATGTCAGGCGCGGACAGGTCCAGCAGGCGCTTCAAACGGTTGTTACGGTTGATCACTCGACGATACAGATCGTTGAGGTCGGAAGTCGCAAAGCGACCGCCATCGAGCGGAACCAGTGGACGCAGGTCTGGCGGCAAAACCGGCAGAACGGTCAGCACCATCCACTCTGGCAGGTTGCCGGAACCCTGGAAGGCTTCCATCAACTTCAGACGCTTGGACAGCTTCTTGATCTTGGTTTCGGAGTTGGTTTGCGGAATTTCTTCGCGCAGACGGCCAATCTCGTGTTCCAGGTCGATCGCGTGCAGCAGTTCACGGACAGCTTCAGCACCCATGCGGGCGTCGAAGTCATCACCGAACTCTTCGAGGGCTTCGAAGTACTGCTCGTCGTTCAGCAGCTGGCCTTTTTCAAGGGTGGTCATGCCCGGGTCGATAACGACGTAGCTCTCGAAGTAGAGAACGCGCTCGATATCACGCAGGGTCATGTCCATCAGCAGGCCGATACGCGACGGCAGGGACTTCAGGAACCAGATGTGGGCAACCGGCGAAGCCAGTTCGATGTGCGCCATGCGCTCACGACGAACCTTGGCCAGGGCGACTTCAACGCCGCACTTCTCGCAGATCACACCGCGGTGCTTCAAGCGCTTGTACTTACCGCACAGGCACTCGTAATCCTTGACCGGGCCAAAAATCTTGGCGCAGAACAGGCCGTCACGCTCAGGTTTGAACGTACGGTAGTTGATGGTTTCCGGTTTTTTAACTTCACCGAACGACCACGAACGGATCATCTCAGGCGATGCCAATCCAATACGGATGGCGTCGAACTCTTCGACTTGACCCTGGTTTTTCAGCAAATTCAGTAGGTCTTTCAAGGCCTTTCCTCCTGGCGGAGCAGAGAGCGGGCCATACAGCCCCGCTCTCGATTCGCGTCACGTGTTATTCGGTTTCCAGATCGATATCGATGCCGAGGGAACGAATTTCCTTGATCAACACGTTGAAGGACTCGGGCATGCCCGGCTCCATACGGTGATCGCCGTCCACGATGTTTTTGTACATCTTGGTCCGACCGTTCACATCGTCCGACTTCACTGTGAGCATTTCTTGCAGAGTGTATGCGGCACCGTATGCTTCCAGTGCCCAGACCTCCATCTCCCCGAAACGCTGACCACCGAACTGCGCCTTACCACCCAGCGGCTGCTGGGTAACCAGGCTGTACGAACCGGTAGAACGAGCGTGCATCTTGTCGTCTACCAAGTGGTTCAGCTTCAGCATGTACATGTAGCCAACGGTAACCGGACGCTCGAACTTGTTGCCGGTACGACCATCGAACAGTTGCATCTGGCCGCTTTCCGGCAGGTCTGCCAGTTTCAGCATGGCCTTGATTTCAACTTCCTTGGCACCGTCGAACACTGGGGTGGCCATTGGCACACCAGCCTTGAGGTTGTGCGCCAAGTCGAGGATTTCCTGGTCGGTGAAGCTGTCCAGGTCCTCGTTGCGACCGCCGATTTCGTTGTAGATCTCGTGCAGGAACTTGCGCAGGTCAGCGACCTTGCGTTGCTCCTCGATCATGCGGTTGATCTTCTCGCCCAGACCTTTGGCCGCCAGGCCCAGGTGAGTTTCGAGGATCTGACCGACGTTCATACGCGAAGGTACGCCCAGCGGGTTGAGGACGACGTCGACCGGGGTGCCATAGGCATCGTGCGGCATGTCTTCAACCGGCATGATCACGGAGACCACACCCTTGTTACCGTGACGACCGGCCATCTTGTCGCCCGGCTGGATGCGACGACGGATTGCCAGGTAGACCTTGACGATCTTCAGTACGCCCGGAGCCAGGTCATCGCCTTGCTGCAGCTTGCGCTTCTTGTCTTCGAACTTGTCGTCCAGCAGACGGCGGCGATCAACGATGTAGGCCTGGGCCTTCTCGAGCTGCTCGTTCAGCGCATCTTCAGTCATGCGCAGTTTGAACCACTGCCCATGCTCCAGACCGTCGAGCACTTCGTCGGTGATTTCCTGGCCTTTCTTCAGGCCAGCGCCGCCTTCGGCCTTGTGGCCAACCAGCGCAGAACGCAGGCGTTCGAAGGTCGCGCCTTCAACGATGCGGAACTCTTCGTTGAGGTCCTTGCGGATCTCGTCGAGCTGGCTCTTCTCGATGGACAGTGCACGGGTGTCGCGCTCGACGCCATCACGGGTGAAGACCTGAACGTCGATAACGGTGCCCTTGGTACCGGTTGGTACACGCAGGGAGGTGTCTTTGACGTCGCTGGCCTTCTCACCGAAGATCGCACGCAGCAGTTTTTCTTCCGGCGTCAGTTGGGTCTCGCCTTTCGGAGTGACCTTGCCGACCAGGATGTCGCCCGGGCCGACTTCGGCACCGACGTAGACGATACCGGCTTCGTCCAGCTTGTTCAGTGCGGCTTCACCCACGTTCGGGATGTCCGCAGTGATTTCCTCTGGCCCAAGCTTGGTGTCACGGGCCACACAGGTCAGTTCCTGGATGTGGATCGTGGTGAAACGGTCTTCCTGAACAACACGTTCCGACAGGCAGATGGAGTCTTCGAAGTTGAAGCCGTTCCATGCCATGAAGGCGATGCGCATGTTCTGACCCAGCGCCAGTTCACCCATGTCGGTGGACGGGCCGTCGGCCATGATGTCGCTGCGCTGAACGCGATCACCCTTACGCACCAGCGGACGCTGGTTGATGCAGGTGTTCTGGTTCGAGCGGGTGTACTTGGTCAGGTTGTAGATGTCGACACCGGCTTCGCCAGTTTCAACTTCGTCATCGGCAACACGCACCACGATACGGCTGGCATCGACGGAGTCGATCACGCCGCCACGACGAGCCACGACGCAAACGCCGGAGTCACGGGCAACGTTGCGCTCCATGCCGGTACCTACCAGCGGCTTGTCGGCACGCAGGGTCGGTACGGCCTGACGCTGCATGTTGGAACCCATCAACGCACGGTTGGCGTCGTCGTGCTCGAGGAACGGGATCAGCGACGCCGCCACCGAGACAACCTGCTTCGGCGAAACGTCCATCAAGGTGACGTCTTCCGGCGCCTTGACGGTGAACTCGTTCAGGTGACGTACGGCAACCAGCTCGTCGATCAGCACCTTCTGCTCGTTCATGGTCGCCGAAGCCTGGGCGATCACGTGATCGGCCTCTTCAATGGCGGACAGGAACACGATCTCGTCGGTGACCAGGGCGTCTTTCACCACACGGTACGGGCTTTCCAGGAAGCCGTACTGGTTGGTGCGCGCATAGGCGGCCAGGGAGTTGATCAGACCGATGTTCGGACCTTCCGGCGTTTCGATCGGGCAAACACGACCGTAGTGCGTCGGGTGTACGTCACGGACTTCGAAGCCGGCGCGTTCACGGGTCAGACCACCAGGGCCGAGTGCGGAGACACGGCGCTTGTGGGTGATCTCGGACAGCGGGTTGTTCTGGTCCATGAACTGCGACAGCTGGCTGGAACCGAAGAACTCTTTCACCGCCGCAGCCACTGGCTTGGCGTTGATCAGGTCTTGCGGCATCAAGCCTTCGCTTTCCGCCATCGACAGACGTTCCTTGACCGCACGCTCAACGCGTACCAGGCCAACACGGAACTGGTTCTCGGCCATTTCGCCGACGCAGCGAACACGACGGTTACCCAGGTGGTCGATGTCGTCGACGATGCCTTTGCCGTTACGAATGTCGACCAGGGTCTTGAGGACCGCGACGATATCGTCCTTGTTCAGTACGCCCGAACCTTCGATCTCGGTACGACCGATACGACGGTTGAACTTCATCCGGCCGACCGCAGACAGGTCATAGCGCTCAGGGCTGAAGAACAGGTTGTTGAACAGGGTCTCGGCGGCATCCTTGGTCGGTGGCTCACCAGGACGCATCATGCGATAGATCTCGACCAGCGCTTCCAGTTGGTTGCTGGTGGAGTCGATCTTCAGCGTGTCGGAGATGAACGGACCGCAGTCGATGTCGTTGGTGTACAAGGTCTCGATGCGAACGACCTGGGCCTTGGCGATTTTCGCCAGGATCTCGGAGTTCAGCTCGGTGTTGCATTCAGCCAGGATTTCGCCGGTAGCCGGGTGCACGATGACCTTGGCGGTGGTGCGGCCCAGGACGTAGTCCAGCGGCACTTCCAGCTCTTTGATCGCGGCTTTTTCCAACTGGTTGATGTGACGAGCGGTAATACGACGACCCTGCTCGACAATCACCTTGCCTTTGTCATCGAGAATATCGAGGACGGCGATTTCACCGCGCAGACGCTGAGGCACCAGTTCCAGGTTCAGGGTTTCGCCCTTCACGTGGAAAACGTTGGTGGTGTAGAACGCGTCCAGCACTTCTTCGGTAGCGTAGCCCAGAGCGCGCAGCAGCACGGAAGCCGGCAGCTTGCGACGACGGTCGATACGCACGAAGACGCAGTCTTTCGGGTCGAACTCGAAGTCCAACCACGAGCCGCGGTAAGGAATGATCCGCGCCGAGTACAGCAGTTTGCCGGAGCTGTGCGTCTTGCCGCGGTCGTGGTCGAAGAACACGCCCGGCGAACGGTGCAGCTGGGAAACGATCACACGCTCGGTACCGTTGATAACGAAGGTACCGTTCTCGGTCATCAGGGGGATTTCACCCATGTAGACTTCTTGCTCTTTGATGTCCTTGATCGCTTTGTTCGACGATTCTTTGTCGAAAATGATCAGGCGCACTTTTACCCGCAAAGGTACGGCGTAAGTCACACCGCGCAATACGCATTCTTTGACATCAAATGCCGGTTCGCCCAGGCGATAACCGACGTACTCCAGCGCAGCATTGCCGGAGTAGCTGATGATCGGGAAAACGGATTTGAAGGCCGCATGCAGGCCCACGTCGCGGAACTGATCTTTAGTCGCTCCCGCCTGCAAGAATTCACGATACGAATCCAGCTGGATGGCCAGGAGGTACGGCACATCCATGACGTCCGGCAACTTGCTAAAGTCCTTGCGGATACGTTTTTTCTCAGTATATGAGTAAGCCATCAGCGTTCCCCAGCTTGGTCACCTGCTTGTTTGGCCCCTCCCCGACGGGAGCAGCCAGAAAATCGTGCAAACCCCATGGTTTGCGCCACCGCATCGGGTGGTTGAAGCACGTCAGAGGCACCGACCGAGTCGGCCGCCAGTAACGGAAAAAGGCCGGTGGCAAGAGCCACCAGCCATCAGCCTGTCGCTTAACGCTCGGGCTGGAGACGCAAAGTCAGAGCTTACTTCAGCTCGACTTTAGCGCCTGCTTCTTCCAGTGTTGCTTTGGCTTTGTCAGCTGCGTCTTTGGCAACAGCTTCCAGAACCAGGCCAGGAGCGCCGTCAACTACAGCCTTGGCTTCTTTCAGGCCCAGACCGGTCAGTTCACGTACTGCCTTGATCACGTTAACTTTCTTCTCGCCAGCTTCCAGCAAGATGACGTTGAATTCGGTTTGCTCTTCAACAACAGCGGCAGCAGCAGCAGGACCTGCCGAAGCAGCAGCAGCGGTAACACCGAATTTTTCTTCGAAAGCTTTGATCAGCTCAACAACCTGCAGAACCGACATTTCAGCTACGGCGTTGAGGATATCTTCTTGGGAGATAGACATTACTGTATTTCCTGAATTGGGGGACGGCCTACGCGACCATCGAAATAAACAAAAATACGCGAAAAGAAGTGCTCAGCCTTAGGCTGCAACGGCTTCTTTCTGGTCGCGAATAGCCGCCAGAGTACGAGCCAACTTGCTGGTAGCGCCTTGAATCACGCTCATCAGCTGGGAGATTGCTTCGTCACGGGTCGGCAAGGTTGCCAGTACGTCGATCTGATTGGCTGCGAGGAACTTGCCCTCGAACGCAGCTGCCTTGATCTCGAACTTGTCCTGACCCTTTGCGAACTCTTTGAACAGACGAGCAGCAGCGCCCGGGTGTTCCTTGGAGAAAGCAATCAGGGTCGGGCCTTTGAACACGTCGTTGAGGACCGAGTACTCGGTGCCTTCAACAGCGCGCTTGAGCAGGGTATTACGTACGACACGTACGTATACGCCAGCTTCGCGGGCCTCTTTACGGAGTCCGGTCATCGCGCCTACTGTTACGCCACGGGCATCAGCCACGACAGCGGACAGAGCGACTTTGGCAGCCTCGTTGACTTCAGCGACGATGGCCTTCTTGTCTTCGAGTTTAATTGCCACGGGTTTAACTCCTGCTTGTTACCGTTTCATCTGGCCGAGGCCGGATGTCGTTTTGGTGTCTGATTCGGTAAGGAACCGGGAGCACCATCTGCGTAGGCTTGAGGTTTAAGACTTGCGCCGCCTACGGTCTTGGATAGCCCCCGCCAGGCAGGGACCCCAATTTTTTTCGATGAGTGCAATCGCTTGCACCCATCGCGTCTTACGCTTCCAGCGAACCTTGGTCGATGACCAGGCCTGGACCCATGGTGGTGCTCAGGGTTACGCGCTTGACGTAGATACCTTTCGAGGAAGCTGGTTTGATACGCTTCAGGTCAGCGATCAGGGCTTCAACGTTTTCCTTCAGCTTGACGGCGTCGAAGCCGACCTTGCCAACGGAGGTGTGGATAATACCGTTTTTGTCGGTGCGATAACGAACCTGACCAGCCTTGGCGTTTTTAACCGCGGTGGCTACGTCTGGGGTTACGGTGCCGACTTTCGGGTTAGGCATCAGACCACGTGGACCGAGGATCTGACCCAGTTGACCTACGACACGCATTGCGTCCGGAGAAGCAATAACGACGTCATAGTTCAGGTCGCCGCCTTTCATTTCGGCAGCCAGGTCGTCCATACCAACGCGATCGGCGCCGGCAGCCAGAGCGGCTTCAGCAGCCGGGCCCTGGGTGAACACAGCAACGCGAACGGTCTTGCCAGTGCCGTGTGGCAGCACAGTAGCGCTACGTACGACCTGGTCGGATTTACGTGGGTCAACGCCCAGGTTTACAGCAACGTCGAAGGACTCGCTGAACTTGACAGTCGACAGCTCGGACAGCAGAGCAGCGGCTTCTACAAAGTTGTAGGCCTTGCCTGCTTCGATTTTGCCGGCGATAGCCTTTTGGCGCTTGGTCAGCTTAGCCATTACACACCCTCCACGTTAAGGCCCATGCTACGAGCAGAACCGGCGATGGTACGCACGGCTGCATCCATATCAGCTGCAGTCAGATCCGCGTTTTTGGTTTTCGCGATTTCTTCCAGCTGAGCACGGGTCACGGTGCCAACCTTAACGGTGTTCGGACGAGCGGAACCGCTGGTCAGGCCAGCGGCCTTTTTCAGCAGAACCGAAGCCGGGGTGGACTTGGTTTCGAAAGTGAAGCTGCGGTCACTGTAAACAGTGATGATCACAGGCGTCGGCAGACCTGGCTCAAGACCCTGGGTACGGGCGTTGAAGGCCTTGCAGAACTCCATGATGTTCACGCCGTGCTGACCCAGAGCTGGACCGACGGGTGGGCTAGGGTTGGCCTGAGCGGCCTTCACTTGCAGCTTGATGTAAGCGGTAATCTTCTTGGCCATGAGGCACTCCAATTACGGGTTCTAACGCCTCGAAAGGCTCCCCGGTTACTTGCGCGTTTATCCCAGTGACGACAAAACCCCACAGCCTTGGACTGTGGGGTTGGGATGCTTGTTCAGCTAGACCTTTTCGACCTGACTGAACTCCAGCTCTACCGGAGTAGAGCGTCCGAAAATGAGCACAGCCACCTGGATGCGGCTCTTTTCGTAGTTGACCTCTTCGACGGTGCCGTTGAAATCAGCGAACGGACCATCGGTAACACGTACGACTTCGCCCGGCTCGAACAGCGTCTTCGGCTTCGGCTTGTCGCTACCATCAGCGACACGACGCAGAATCGCTTCTGCTTCTTTGTCGGTGATCGGCGCAGGCTTGTCGGCGGTACCGCCGATGAAACCCATCACCCGAGGCGTGTCCTTGACCAAGTGCCAAGTCCCCTCGTTCATGTCCATCTGTACCAGCACATAGCCAGGGAAGAACTTACGCTCGCTCTTGCGCTTCTGGCCGTTACGCATCTCCACTACTTCTTCAGTAGGGACCAGAATTTCGCCGAAGCCATCTTCCATGCCTGCCAGCTTTACACGCTCGACCAACGAGCGCATCACATGCTTCTCGTAACCCGAGTAAGCATGCACAACGTACCAACGCTTAGCCACGGGACACCCTTAGCCTACAATCGAGGAAACAAGCCAGCCGAGCAGGGAATCAAGCCCCCACAACAGCAACGCCATTACCAGAACAACAGCCACCACGATCAACGTGGTCTGCGTGGTTTCTTGGCGAGTCGGCCATACGACTTTACGAATCTCGGTACGAGCTTCCTTTGCCAGCACGAAGAACGACTTGCCTTTCGCGGTCTGCAGGCCTACAAAGGCAGCTACGGCAGCGATGACAAGCAGAGCCAGTACGCGGTACAGGATCGGCGAACCATGATAATACTGGTTGCCAACAACACCAATCACCACCAAAGCGACTACTACGAGCCACTTGAGAAGATCGAAGCGAGAGCCTTGGGCTTCAGCGTTGGAGGTCATCTAAGAGAATCCTGTGAAAAGAAAGCCAGACACACCGAGTGAATCTGGCAGGTCAGGAGGGAATCGAACCCCCAACCTACGGTTTTGGAGACCGTCGCTCTGCCAATTGAGCTACTGACCTAAAACTTGAATCAGGCCGACCATTATGTCGACCTGAGAGAGGCATTTCAACTACTTATTCGATTACTTTCGCTACCACACCCGCGCCGACGGTACGACCGCCCTCACGGATAGCGAAACGCAGGCCATCTTCCATCGCAATGGTCTTGATCAGAGTGACAGTCATCTGAATGTTGTCACCTGGCATTACCATTTCGACGCCTTCCGGCAGCTCGCAGTTACCAGTCACATCAGTCGTACGGAAGTAGAACTGCGGACGATAGCCTTTGAAGAACGGCGTATGACGACCGCCTTCTTCCTTGCTCAGAACGTAAACTTCTGCGGTGAACTTGGTGTGCGGCTTGACCGAACCCGGCTTGACCAGTACCTGGCCACGCTCGACGTCATCACGCTTGGTGCCGCGCAGCAAGACGCCGCAGTTTTCACCTGCACGACCTTCGTCGAGCAGCTTACGAAACATTTCAACACCGGTGCAGGTGGTGACAGCAGTGTCACGCAACCCAACGATCTCCAGTGGATCTTGAACTCGAACAATACCGCGCTCGATACGACCAGTTACAACAGTGCCGCGACCCGAGATCGAGAATACGTCTTCGATCGGCATCAGGAACGGCTTGTCGATTGCGCGCTCCGGCTGAGGGATATAGCCATCCAGAGTCTCTACGAGCTTCTTGACAGCCGAAGTACCCATGCCGTTTTCGTCATTACCTTCCAGCGCCATACGGGCAGAACCGATAATGATTGGAGTGTCGTCACCCGGGAAATCGTAAGTGCTCAGCAGATCGCGCACCTCCATCTCAACCAGCTCCAGCAGCTCAGCGTCGTCTACCAGGTCAGCCTTGTTCAGGAAAACCACGATATACGGAACGCCAACCTGGCGGGACAACAGAATGTGCTCACGGGTTTGCGGCATCGGACCATCAGCGGCCGAACAAACCAGAATCGCGCCATCCATCTGCGCAGCACCGGTGATCATGTTTTTTACGTAGTCGGCGTGACCTGGGCAGTCAACGTGTGCGTAGTGACGCACGGCCGAGTCGTATTCAACGTGAGCGGTGTTAATGGTGATACCGCGAGCTTTTTCTTCCGGGGCGCTGTCGATTTTATCGAACTCAACCTTGGCCGAACCGAACACTTCGGAACAAACCCGGGTCAGAGCGGCGGTCAGGGTGGTCTTACCGTGGTCGACGTGACCAATGGTACCCACATTGACGTGCGGCTTATTACGTTCGAACTTTTCCTTAGCCATCGAAATCACCCTCAGGAGAAGAATTAAGCAAGCTGCATCAGCCATTAAAACAAAGGCAGATATTTGCATATCTGCCTTGTTATTATGGAGCTCTTGAGCGGATTTGAACCGCTGACCTCACCCTTACCAAGGGTGTGCTCTACCAACTGAGCTACAAGAGCAAAACACGGTGCACAAACAGCAAACTTGGAGCGGGTAGCGGGAATCGAACCCGCATCATCAGCTTGGAAGGCTGAGGTTCTACCACTAAACTATACCCGCGGAGCTTGCAGCTCACGCTTAAATATGGTGGAGGGGGAAGGATTCGAACCTTCGAAGTCGTAGACGTCAGATTTACAGTCTGATCCCTTTGGCCGCTCGGGAACCCCTCCTAAGCGAGCCGACATTCTACATCATGTCGACCTTCTGTCAAGCATTTTTCTCATTTAAATTATGAGGTTAGCTGCGTTGACACGCTTCGTAGCCAGTCCCTCAAGAGGTGTTCACTGCGAAGCGGGCGCCATTCTATTCAAACTATTCGACAGTTGCAATGCCTTCGCACGGCATTATTTTATGTTTTAACTCATTGAATTCTTTAGCAAGGCTCTGCAGCAGGGCATCGTCCAGCAAATGCTGGCTTTCAGGTGCGATGCGTACCCAGTAGCCCGCTGAATCCGGCAGATTGACCTGCCCGACCCGCGCCTTGATATTGCTGCCCTGAAGGCGCTGGGCGATGGTCTGCGCCAGATCCTGGCGAGTCACGGCGCCCAGATAGACACAATCACCCTCGCGCTCCGGCGCCGCGGAGACTGCGCGACGCCCGCCGGCGCCATCCGACTCGCTCAGCAACTGGATATCCTGGTGAGCGCTGCGATACAGCGAAAGAGGGGCGACTTCCTTGGCCCTCAAGGGCGCTTCCTGCTGGTGCCAGACGTAATAGACACCATTGAGCACCAGCAGCAACAGAAACAACCAACGCATAGGAACCTCAATCGAGCGGACACGCCACCGCCAAGCCAACCAATACCAGGGCGGGCAGCCAATGCGCCCAACCCTTGCGAAAACCGCTAGCGACTTCGAACTCAGGCATCATCACGCAAGCGCAGACTGAGTTCGCCACCACTGAAAACCTTTTCCACGCCATCCACCTGCAGACGCAGGGCGCCCTGCTGATCGATGCCCAGCACGATCCCTTCGACCTGGTTCACCCCGGCAACCAGGGCAACCTTGCGCCCTTGCCAGAGATGATTCTGCTCCCACTCGGCCTGGATCGCGGCAAAACCGGAGGACTGATGCCACTCCAGGTAAAAGCGCAACTTTTCCCCGAGGCTGGCGATCAGTTGATTGCGATCGATCGAGCGCCCCGTTTCCAGGCGAGCCGATGTCCACAACTGATCCACCTGTTCGGCAACCTGCATATTGACGTTGATCCCGACACCCAGAACGACGTGACAGACATCCGCGGGGTCGCCGACCAGCTCCAGCAGAATGCCGGCGATCTTCTTGTTGTCGACCAGCACGTCATTTGGCCACTTCAGCCCCGCCCCGGCGATACCGAGCTCACGCAATGCGCTTAAAACGGCCAGGCCGACCACCAGGCTCAGGCCTTCCAGCTGGCGCATGCCGCCTTCGATCCTGAGCAACAGACTGTAATAGATATTTTCCGCGAACGGGCTGACCCACGGCCGCCCCCTACGCCCTCGCCCCGCGGTTTGCCGCTCGGCCACCACGATGAAAGGTGCAACAACACCTTTCTCCACCAGGCGCAGCGCCTCGGCATTGGTTGAGTCGATGGTGTCGTAGACATGCACCGGCCAGGAGACCGAGGGTTGTGCCGCGGCTATCTCCAGCTCACTCAGCAACACCAATGGACTGGCGAGTTGATAACCTCGACCACGGACTTTATGGATAACCAGCCCGAATTCCGCCTCCAGTTGCTGGAGCTGTTTCCAGACAGCGCTACGGCTGACGCCCAACGCCACCCCCAGCGCTTGCCCGGAGTGGAATCGACCATCTTTGAGGAGTTTCAACAACGTCAGCATGCAGGTCTCGACTCACAATGAGGCAGGCATGATAGCCATGCGCCGAGGGCTTGCATATGACCCTTGAGCCTTGCAGCGCCCATGCGGCCGCCATCGCCGGCAAGCCGGCTCCTACGAAGGCCGGGCACGACGCTATCTCT
>NZ_JBWKTH010000019.1:0-129929 GCF_059420225.1 Pseudomonas sp. GW821-FHT04D07 | reverse complement strand
GGCGAAGATCTCGCCCTTCTTGATTTCCAGGGACACATCGTCCACGGCAATCGTCTCATCGAACTTCTTCGTGACCCGGTCGATTTTGACCAGCACCTGCTTCGGTGTCTGCTCGCCCTCGAGGGTTTTCTTATAGGCGCCGGAGGCAACTGCCATTTGTAAAACTCCCAACAAGATTTAGCCGCCGGACCTGGGTGACCCGGCTTTGGATGGTTCGACCCACGGGCATCATTTGCCCGACTTGACCTTGGTCCAGCTGCGGGTCATCAAACGTTGGATTTTCGGGGGTAGCTCAGCATTGACGTACAGCTTGTCCACTACGGCCTGCGGTGGGTAAACCGCTTCGTCGGTACGCACGGACGGGTCCATCAGAGCGCCAGCCTTTGGGTTCGGGTTGGCATAACCGACATAATCGCTGACCTGGGCAATCGCTTCAGGTTGCAGCAGATAATTGATAAAGGCGTGAGCCTCCTTGACGTTACCGGCGTCCTTGGGAATCGCCAGCATGTCGAACCAGAGGTTGCCGCCCTCCTTGGGAATCACATAGGCGATGTTCACGCCTTTCTTGGCTTCTTCGGCGCGTTTCCTGGCCTGGAAGATGTCGCCGGAGAACCCGGCCGCCACGCAGATGTCGCCGTTGGCCAGATCGGAAATGTATTTGGCGGAGTGGAAGTAGGTGACGTAGGGCCGGACCTTCAGCAGCTTCTCTTCGGCCAGCTTGTAGTCTTTTTCGTTGGTACTGTTGGGACTCAGGCCCATGTAGTTGAGCACCGCCGGCAGCATCTCATCGGCCGAATCGAGGAACGCCACGCCGCAGCTGGAGAGCTTCTTCAAGTTCTCCGGCTCGAACAACACCGCCCAGGAGTCGATCTTGTCGACGCCCAGCGCCGCCTTGACCTTCTCGACGTTGTAGCCGATGCCGTTGGTACCCCACAGATAAGGCACGGCGTACTGGTTGCCCGGGTCGTTCTTTTCCAGACGCTTCATCAACGTCGGGTCGAGGTTCAGGTAGTTCGGCAACTGCGCCTTGTCGAGCTTCTGGAACGCGCCCGCCTTGATCTGCTTGCCGAGGAAGTGGTTGGACGGCACCACCACGTCATAGCCGGTGTGGCCGGCCAGCAACTTGCCTTCCAGGGTTTCATTGGAATCGAAGACGTCATAGACCGGCACAATGCCGGTGGCCTTCTGGAAATCCGCCAGGGTGGTCTGCCCGATATAATCCGACCAGTTATAAATATGCACGGTCGGCGCCGCTTGCACACTGACCGCCAAGGTCAGCGCTGCGCCCGCCAGCATGGCGTTGCGAAATAAAGAAATAGACAAGTGGAGGTCCTCTAGAAATCCACGGGAGCCGCCAAAGGCTGCGCAGCTCCCGGGAGTTGTCTCAAATCGACTTATTTACCCGATTTGATCTTGGTCCAGCTGCGGGTCATTTCGCGCTGGGTCGCCGCCGGCAAGTCGGCGATGGCATACAGCTTGGCCTGCACATCCGCAGGCGGGTAGATGCCCGGGTCGCTGGTAATGCTCGGGTCAACCAGTGCGGTCGCCTTCTCGTTACCGTTAGGGAAACGCACGCTGTCGGTGATCGCCGCCATGACTTCCGGCTTGAGCAGGTAGTTCATAAACTTGTAGGCCGCTTCGGTGTTTTCCGCATCTTTAGGGATCGACACCATGTCGTAGAAGCTGCCAGCCCCTTCTTTCGGAATGCTGTAGGCGACCTTGACCTTGTCACCGGCTTCGGCGGCACGGGACTTGGCCTGCTGGACATCACCCGAGTAACCGATGGCGACGCAGATGTTGCCGTTGGCCAGGTCGGAGATGTACTTGGACGAGTGGAAGTAGGAGATCGACGGACGCAGTTTGAGGAACAGGTCTTCGGCTTTCTTCAGATCGTCCTTTTTCTGGGTGTCGGTCGGCAGACCCAGGTAGTGCAGGGCCACCGGCAGCATTTCGGTCGGCGAATCGAGGAAGCTCACGCCGCAGCTCTTGAGCTTGGCAAGGTTCTCCGGCTTGAGCACCGTGTCCCAGGAGTCGATCTTGTCCACGCCCAGCGCGGCCTTGACCTTCTCCGGGTTGTAACCGATGCCGATCGAGCCCCACATGTACGGGAAGGCGTGTTTGTTGCCCGGGTCACTGACCGAGACGGCCTTGAGCAGCGACGGGTTCAGGTTGCCGTAGTTGGACAACTTCGACTTGTCCAGCTCCTGGTAGACACCGGCCTTGATCTGCTTGGCCAGGAAGTTGTTGGATGGCACAACGACATCGTAACCGGACTTGCCGGCCAGTAACTTGGCTTCCAGGGTTTCGTTACTGTCGAAGACGTCGTAAACCACCTTGATGCCAGACTCTTTTTCAAAGTTGGCCACGGTGTCCGGTGCGATGTAGTCGGACCAGTTGTAAACGTGCAGCACCTTGTCGTCCGCGTGAGCGGCACCAGCCATGACACCCGCCAACGACAGGGCGAGGAGAGTCTTGCCGGCTACGTTCTTACCTAATGCCTTCATGCGTCATGCTCCAATTGTTCTTTTTAACCCGCTGTTCGGCGGCCGATTCCAGGGCAACTCGAAACAGTGGGGGTAGTCTGGCAAGATCCAAGGCAGCCTTTCAAGAAAAGACCACCCTTTCTGATTGCTCTGAGCGAAAGCACCTACACCGTACTTCCGGCTCAGAGCCTAGCACTTAGCCCTGTAACACACTCAGGGTCAGATCCAGGCACTTGCGTGCCTTGGCCACCAACTCGTCGATCTCGGTCTTGCTGATCACCAGTGGCGGCGCAATGATCATGGTGTCGCCAACGGCACGCATGATCAGTCCATTATCGAAGCAAAACTGCCGGCAGATCATGCCGACGCCTTTACCTTCATACCGCGCACGGGTGGCCTTGTCCTTGACCAGTTCGATGGCGCCCAACAGGCCCACACCGCGAACTTCACCCACCAATGGGTGATCGTTCAGCTCCCGTAGACGTTTCTGCAAATAGGGTGCCGTTTCGCTGTGGACACGCTCGATAATTTTTTCTTCGCGCAGGATACGGATGTTTTCCAGGGCCACGGCAGCGGCCACCGGATGGCCGGAATAAGTGAAACCGTGGTTGAAATCACCGCCTTCGTTGAGCACCGCGACCACTTCGTCACGCACGATCAGGCCACCCATGGGGATATAACCGGAGGTCAGGCCCTTGGCGATGGTCATCATGTCCGGTTTGAGGCCGTAGAAATCACTGCCAAACCACTCACCGGTGCGGCCGAAACCACAGATCACTTCGTCGGCGACGAAGAGAATGTCGTACTTGGCGAGGATTACCTTGATCCGCGGCCAGTAGCTGTCCGGCGGCACGATCACCCCGCCTGCGCCCTGGATCGGCTCGGCGATAAAGGCGCCGACGTTGTCGACACCGAGCTCGAGGATCTTTTCTTCCAACTGGTTGGCCGCCCAGACCCCGAACGCTTCCGGGCTCATGTCGCCACCTTCGGCGAACCAGTACGGCTGCGGGATATGGACGATGCCCGGGATCGGCAAGTCGCCCTGCTCGTGCATATAGGTCATGCCGCCCAGGCTCGCGCCGGCCACGGTAGAACCGTGATAGCCGTTCTTGCGACTGATAATGACCTTCTTGTTCGGCTGGCCCTTGATCGCCCAGTAGTGGCGGACCATACGCAGCATGGTGTCGTTGCCTTCCGAGCCGGAACCGGTGAAGAACACGTGGTTCATGCCTTCAGGCGCGATGTCGGAGATCGCCTTGGCCAGCTCCAGCACCGGCGGGTGGGCGGTCTGGAAGAACAGGTTGTAATACGGCAGCTCGCGCATTTGCTTGCTGGCGGCGTCGGCCAGCTCATCGCGACCGTAGCCGATGGCCACGCACCAGAGGCCGGCCATGCCGTCGAGGATCTGGTGGCCTTCGCTGTCCCAGAGGTAAACGCCCTTGGCGTGGGTGATGATGCGCGGGCCTTTCTCTTTCAACTGCTTGAAGTCGCTGAAGGGCGCCAGGTGGTGGTCGCGGCTCAGGTCTTGCCATTCACGGGTTTGCGGGTTGTTGCTGGTCATACGGTTCTCCTAGATTCCAGTAGCGGCGCGCTCGTCACGACCCGCGCCCGGCGCATCAGACGGCGAAGAGCAGAAACTCCCGCTCCCACGAACTGATCACGCGCTTGAAGTTTTCATGCTCGGCCCGCTTGACCGCGACGTAGCCCGTGATGAATTTCTTGCCCAGGTATTTCTCGATGGTCTTGCTGTTTTCCATCCGTTCCAGGGCGTCCTCGATGGTCAGCGGCAGGCGCAGGTTGCGGCGCTCGTAACCCCGACCGACCACCGGGGCACTCGGGTTGAGGCCTTCGACCATACCGATGTAGCCGCACAACAGGCTTGCAGCAATCGCCAGGTAGGGGTTGGCGTCGGCGCCTGGCAGACGGTTTTCCACGCGGCGGTTCTGCGGGCCGGCATCCGGTACCCGCAGGCCGACGGTGCGGTTTTCTTCACCCCATTCGACGTTCACCGGGGCCGAGGTATCCGGCAGGAAGCGGCGGAACGAGTTGACGTTCGGCGCGAACAGCGGCAACAACTCGGGGATCAGCTTCTGCAGGCCACCGATGTGGTGCAGGAACAGTTGGCTCATGCTTCCGTCTTCATTGGAGAAGACGTTCTTGCCGGTGGCGATGTCGATGATGCTCTGGTGCAGGTGCATGGCGCTGCCCGGCTCGCCGGTCATGGGTTTGGCCATGAAGGTCGCCGCCACGTCGTGCTTGAGCGCCGCTTCGCGCATGGTGCGTTTGAACACCAGGATCTGGTCGGCCAGGGACAGCGCGTCGCCATGCCGGAAGTTGATTTCCATCTGCGCCGTGCCGTCCTCATGGATCAGCGTGTCGAGGTCCAGCTCCTGCAATTCGCACCAGTCGTAGACGTCTTCGAACAGTGGGTCGAATTCGTTGGCCGCTTCAATGGAGAAGGACTGGCGACCGGTCTCCGGGCGCCCGGAACGGCCGATCGGCGGCTGCAGCGGGTAGTCCGGATCGTCGCTGCGCTTGGTCAGGTAGAACTCCATTTCCGGCGCCACGATCGGCTGCCAGCCCTTGTCGGCATAGAGTGCCAGGACCTTCTTGAGCACGTTGCGCGGCGACAGCTCGATGGGGTTGCCTTGTTTGTCGTAGGTGTCGTGGATCACCTGGGCGGTGGGTTCGATGGCCCAGGGCACCAGGTACACCGCATTGCTGTCGGGGCGACAGATCATGTCGATGTCGGCCGGGTCGAGCAATTCGTAATAGATGTCGTCTTCGACATAGTCGCCGGTCACCGTCTGCAACAGCACGCTCTCGGGCAGACGCATGCCTTTTTCGGCTATGAACTTGTTGGTCGGCGAGATCTTGCCCCGGGTGATGCCGGTGAGGTCGGCAATCATGCATTCGACTTCTGTGATCTTGTGGTCTTTCAACCAATCGGTGAGCTGGTCGAGGTTGTTACTCATAAATGCCTCTGGGTTGGGTTTCCTGACGTCTGCACTGGCATGGCATGGGCGGGACCATACTGCACGTCCAGGGGCTGGGATTCGTCTTCACGATGATCGATGAAGGTTCCAACCTCATGAACCTTTGGATGCAGGGTGCTGCGGTCCCGTGCAGAATCATGAGCAGTGCCCGGCGCGCTGGCCGGACCGCCGTACAAATGCGCTTCGAGGTTGGAAGGAGAGCCGGTAAACAGGAGTCCATCCAGGCCGTCGAGAATATCGGACGGATCCGGCAGTTCGGCCAGGGATGGAAGAATCGGCGGCAGCCCTTTGGCTGCGACAGCGACGGCACGGACATATTTGTCGCCACTGATGTGATAGGCATGCAAACCGATCTGTTTGGAGCATGCGGTAACGCCGATTAACGGCAGGCGAGACATGAAGCACCCCGGTATTATTGCTGTTATGGGTTTCAATCGAGCTTAGCCTTGTTCATTTTTTTACACAACACCCCCGTAAAAAATACAACACGGCCCGCTCAAGCCCGCGGTACCGGAGAGCGGCCGGGGCAAAAATTTGCCCCAAAAGGCCGCAAAAAAGCCCTTCAGGCGCTTTTTCAGGGCAAAAAAGGCCTCGCTTGACTTCGGCATGCCGTTCGGGTTGACTGAAACCAGAAAAGATCAATGATTGATATTTTTAACAACAAAGGTGTTGCATCATGTCGGTACCCCCGCGTGCCGTTCAGCTTAACGAAGCGAACGCGTTCCTTAAGGATCATCCTGAGGTTCTGTACGTAGACCTTCTAATTGCGGATATGAATGGTGTGGTGCGCGGCAAGCGCATCGAACGCACCAGCCTCCACAAGGTTTACGAGAAAGGCATCAACCTGCCTGCCTCTCTATTTGCCCTGGATATCAATGGCTCGACGGTGGAAAGCACTGGCCTGGGTCTGGACATCGGCGATGCTGACCGAATCTGTTATCCGATCCCCGACACCCTGTGCAATGAACCTTGGCAAAAGCGCCCGACCGCGCAGTTGCTGATGACCATGCACGAACTTGAAGGTGCACCTTTCTTCGCCGATCCTCGCGAAGTCCTGCGGCAAGTCGTGAGCAAGTTCGACGAGCTAGGCCTGACCATCTGCGCCGCGTTCGAGCTGGAGTTCTACCTGATCGACCAGGAGAACGTGAACGGCCGCCCGCAACCGCCCCGCTCACCGATCTCCGGCAAACGCCCACACTCGACCCAGGTCTACCTGATCGACGACCTCGACGAATACGTCGACTGCCTCCAGGACATCCTGGAAGGTGCGAAAGAGCAAGGCATCCCGGCCGACGCCATTGTCAAGGAAAGTGCCCCGGCGCAGTTCGAAGTGAACCTGCACCACGTCGCCGACCCGATCAAGGCCTGCGACTACGCGGTCCTGCTCAAGCGCCTGATCAAGAACATCGCCTACGACCATGAGATGGACACCACCTTCATGGCCAAGCCTTACCCGGGCCAGGCAGGCAATGGGCTGCACGTCCATATCTCGATTCTCGACAAGGAAGGCAAGAACATCTTTGCCAGCGAGGATCCCGAGCAGAACGCCGCGCTGCGTCACGCGATCGGCGGTGTGCTCGAGACCCTACCGGCGCAGATGGCCTTCCTCTGCCCGAACGTCAACTCCTACCGGCGTTTCGGCGCACAGTTCTACGTGCCGAACTCGCCGTGCTGGGGCCTGGACAACCGCACGGTGGCGATTCGCGTACCGACCGGCTCGTCCGACGCCGTGCGGATCGAACACCGGGTCGCCGGTGCCGATGCCAACCCGTATCTGTTGATGGCTTCCGTTCTGGCCGGTATTCACCACGGCCTGACCAACAAGATCGAGCCGGGTGCGCCGGTGGAAGGCAACAGCTACGAGCAGAACGAGCAGAGCCTGCCGAACAACCTGCGCGATGCCCTGCGCGAGCTGGATGACAGCGAGATCATGGCCAAGTACATCGATCCGAAATACATCGATATCTTCGTCGCCTGCAAAGAGAGCGAGCTGGAGGAGTTCGAACACTCCATCTCCGACCTCGAGTACAACTGGTACCTGCATACCGTGTAAGCGCTTGCGGCAATAAAGAAGAACGCCGCCGGCCTAGCGCCTGCGGCGTTTTTTTTGGGCTCCGTCAGGTAGACAGAGGCGCTCCCTTCGCGGGCAAGCTCCGCTCCCACAAGTCATGCAGCGCCTGAAAAATCCGAGTACGACACTGCCTTTGTGGGAGCGGAGCTTGCCCGCGATGGCGTACTCACAGACTCTGCAGAACCTCGCGTACAATGCCCGCTGCCCTTGTCGGAGAACCCCATGACCCGCCCCGCCACCGCTCGCAAACCCCGTGCACGCAGCCAGGCCCGGATCGACTCGATCCTCGACGCCGCGCGCACCTTGCTTGCCGCCGAAGGCGTGGCCAGTCTGTCGATCTACAGCGTGGCGGAGCGGGCCGAGATCCCACCGTCCTCGGTCTATCACTTCTTCGCCAGCGTCCCGGCCCTGCTCGAAGCCCTGACCAATGACGTGCACGCAGCCTTTCGCGCCACCCTGCAAGCCCCCATCGATCACCAGGCCCTCAGCAGTTGGCGCGACCTGTCACGCCTGGTAGAGCAGCGGATGCTGAACGTCTACGAAGAGGATGCGGCGGCGCGTCAGTTGATCCTCGCGCAGCACGGCCTGACCGAGGTCACCCAGGCCGACCGCCAGCATGACATCGAGCTCGGCGATTTGATGCACAAGCTGTTTATCCGGCATTTCGAATTGCCGGCATTGCCGGCCGAGGTCGATGTGTTCGCCCTGGCGATGGAGCTGGGGGATCGGGTCTACGCGCGCTCGGTGCAGTTGCACGACCAGATCACGCCACGCATGGCCGAGGAAGGCATGCGGGTATTCGATGCGTACCTGGGGCTGTATTTACCACCCTATCTGCCCCGGCGCGAGCACCCACTCTAAAGAACGACACCGGCCCTTGTAGGAGCCAGCTTGCTGGCGATGGTCGTCAACGATAACGCGGGGCGTCAGAATAATCGCGGTGTAGCGACATTCATCGCCAGCAAGCTGGCTCCTGCAGTGACCGCGTTGAACCCAGGGTCACGCGATCAGAACGGCGCATCACCAACAATGGTCGCCCGATGCATCACCCGCCGATTCGGCCGGTAATCGTCCACCGCATAATGCTGGGTCACGCGGTTGTCCCAGAAGGCCACGTCATTCTCCTGCCAGCGCCAGCGAATGGTGAACTCCGGGCGCGTCGCGTGGGCGAACAGCAACTTGAGAATCACCTCGCTCTCGGCCTCTTCCAGCTCGTTGATACGAGTGGTGAAGCCCTCGTTGACGAATAACGCCTTGCGCCCGCTCACCGGGTGCGTGCGGATCACCGGGTGCGACAGCGGAGGATTCTTCCTGCGGGTCTCCTCCCAACGCGCCAGGTCCTCGGGGCTATTGCCGAAGCGCTCGACGGGAAACGACTTGATGAAGTTGTGACTGGCCGTCAGCCCGTCCAGCAGTTGCCGCAACGGCGCCGACAAGGCCTCGAACGCGGCAATGCCGCTGGCCCACAGGGTGTCGCCGCCAAACGCCGGCAGCTGCTTGGCGCTGAGCACCGCCCCCAGCGCCGGAGTCGGCAGGAAGGTCACGTCGGTGTGCCAGACCGCGTTGTCGCGCACATCGGTGACGGCCGTATCGAGAATGAGTACCTCCGGCTGCTCCGGTACGTTCGGGTAAATCGGATGAATATGCAGGTCGCCGAAATGCGCCGCAAAGGTCGCCTGTTGCGCCGGGTTCAACGGCTGGTTGCGAAAGAACAGTACCTGATACTTGAGCAGGGCCTGCTGGATGGCGTCGCGGTGCTCGACGATCAACGGCCGGTTCAAGGCAATGCCGTCGATCTGCGCACCCAGGGCGGCGCTCAGGGGAGTAAGGGTCAGGCTCATGATCGCTCTCTTCAAATACGCGCCGGGCTGTCGGCGTGGTCAATACGTTGCGCTCTATCAGTGAGCCTGGCCGTGCCACGGCACCAGCTTGCGTTGCAGGGCGCGCAAGCCCAGCTCCATGGCAAAGGCGATGAGGGCGATCAGCAGGATCCCCAGCACCACCACATCGGTCACCAGGAACTGCGCGGCCGACTGCACCATAAACCCCAGGCCGCTGGTGGCGGCGATCAGTTCGGCGGCCACCAGGGTCGACCAGCCGACACCCAGACCAATGCGCACACCGGTGAGAATCTCCGGCAAGGCGCTGGGCAGGATCACATGGCGAATCAGTTGGGCACGGGTGGCGCCCAGGGATTGCGCGGCCCGCAGCTTGGCCGGGTCGACGGTACGCACACCGGTGGCCGTGGCGATGGCGATCGGGGCGAAAATCGCCAGGTAGATCAGCAGCACTTTCGACAACTCGCCGATCCCGCACCAGATCACGATCAGGGGCAGATAGGCCAGCGGCGGAATGGGCCGGTAGAACTCGATCAGCGGATCAAAAATGCCCCGGGCAATGCGGTTGTGGCCGATGGCGATGCCCACGGGAATCGCGCTCAGCACCGCAAAGCCGAGACCCAGGCCGATACGCCCGAGGCTCGCGCCCAGGTGCTGCCAGAGGGTCGAGTCCATGTAGCCCTTGGTCGCCAGCAACCAGCCTTTTTCCAGCACCGCGCCAGGCGCAGGCAAAAACAAAGGCTCGATAACGCCCGCGGCGGTCACTGCCCACCAGAGCAGGATCAAGGTCAACAGGGTCAGCACGCTGATCCAGCGCGTGCTTAGACTACGACGTACGGGCACGGCTTTCGGCTTGCTCGCCAGCGTTACCGGCAATTCATAGCTGCTCATACGAACTCCTGCCGCTGGGCGGCGCTGCGTTGGGAGAACACACGGGCCAGCACGTGCTCGCGGGTTTCGATAAAACGCGGGTCGGACTTGATCGCCCGGGCCGACTCACCGGCGCTGTAGCGCCGGCCGAAATCCAGACTCAGGCGTTCGACGATCTGCCCCGGATTCGGCGCCAGCAGAATCAGGTCGGTGGCGAGAAAAACCGCTTCTTCTATATCGTGGGTAATCAGGAACACCGGCTTGGCGGTGCGTCGCCAGACTTGCAGCAACAACTCCTGCATCTGTTCGCGGGTAAAGGCATCGAGGGCGCCGAACGGCTCATCCATCAGCAACACCCGAGGGTCCGCCGCCAGGGCACGGGCCAGGCCGACACGCTGTTTCTGACCACCGGAAAGTTGCCAGATCCGGCGCTTGTCGAAACCGGCCAGATCCACCAGGGCGAGCATCTCCCGGGCGCGGCTTTCGCGCTGCGACCGAGGCACCCCCGCCAGCTCCAGACCGAAGCCGACATTGGCCAGCACATCCTGCCAGGGCAACAAGGCGTCATCCTGGAACACCACACCACGCTCGGCACTCGGGCCCTTGACCGGCACGCCGTCGAGGGTGATGCGGCCGGCGCTCGGTTCGACGAAGCCGGCGATCAGGTTCAACAGCGAAGTCTTGCCACTCCCCGAAGGGCCGAGAGCCACCAGCAGCTGCTGAGGACCGAGGCTGAGGGAAATATCCGCCAGCACCGGCTCGGCCGCGCCGGGGTACTGTGCGCTGATGCGCTCCAGTTGTAACAAGGCCATGACGGCGGCTCCTCGACTGAATCAGTTGGTGATGAACTTGGCGCTTACGAAGGGGGCGTAGTCCGGCAGCACGGCCTCGACCTTGCCCTGCTCTTTCAGGAACGCAGCGGTGTCGGTGATGGCCTGGGCGGTCGGCTTGCCGAGGACGCTGACCTGGTCAGCCGCCAGCGGGTAGACGTTGCCTTGCAGCAGCAGGGGAATATCAGAGGCCTTGGCACCGGAGAGCTTCACCAGCTTGTCGACATTGCCCTTGTCCGCCAGCCAGGCTTGCGGGTCCTTGCGGTACTGGGCGTAGGCATCCAGGGTGACCTTGGCGAAGGCCTTGACGATCTCCGGGTGCTTCTCGGCAAAGTCCTTGCGCACGATCCAGGCATCGAAGGTCGGCGCACCGAACTTGGCCAGTTCGCCGGAAGTGATCAGCACCTTGCCGTTTTCCTTGGCCACGCCCAGGGCCGGGTCCCAAACGTAGGTGGCGTCGATATCACCGCGCTTCCAGGCGGCAATAATGGCCGGTGGCGCGAGGTTGAGAATCTGTACTTTCGAAGGATCGATATTCCAGTGCTTCAGCGCGGCCAGCAGGCTGTAGTGCCCAGTGGAAACGAAGGGTACGGCGACTTTCTTGCCGATCAGGTCCTGGGGCGAATTGATCCCCGAGCCGTCACGGGCCACCAGGGCTTCGGCGGCGCCGATCTGGGTGGCGATCAGGAAGGTTTCCACCGGTACCTTGCGGGTGATGGCTGCGGTCAGCGGGCTGGAACCGAGGTAACCGATCTGTACATCGCCCGAAGCGATGGCGGCGATGATGTCGGCGCCGTTATCGAACTTGCGCCAGTCGATCTTCGCTTGCGTGGCCTTTTCATAAGCGCCGTCGGCCTGGGCGACTTTCGCCGGATCGACGGTGGTCTGGTAGGCCACGGTGACATCGGCGGCCTGGGCAAACCAGCTGGCCCCAGCCAGGGACAGGGCCGCCAGGAGACGGAGCGGAGCAGGGAGTTTCATGGGACAAGTTCCTCGACAGGCGACCGGGAATCGGCATGTCGAGAGACTAAATGATCTAAGAATCTTAAAATAAATAACTTATTAGCATTAGCTTATGAGTCAAAATATGACACTCGCGACAGCGCTGTTGAGCCCCGCAGCACCAACGCAGACCCGCCCGTCTCTACGGAGGATCGTGCAGGCAGCCGCGCAGAGGAAAATCCGCACAAGAACTAAAACCGACGAATGAAGGTGCATCCCGTGCTTTTTCTTCTATGGTTCTTTGCACAGCAACGTGTCAACCGTCCGGCTGAATCAGACAAATGCTGTAATAAATTGACGGGAGTAGCAGCGTTTAGCCATGATTGCGTCGCCTTTTTGAACTTTCCTGTCCCTGAGAACCTGTCTCAAATACAGATTGAGCTAAAAAAGGGGCTAAAAATACTTTTCAGAAATAAGTCTGGAGGCCGATACACTCCTCAGGCTTGGGTAAACCCCCAGGCGGATTATTCCTGAATCGTCTTAAAAATGACGAAATAGTTCTTTTTGGGTTTATGAAGAATTTCATTACCCTGTAAGAAGCAAATTTACGGCGAGCTAGACCAAAGTCTAGGCATGGTTTGTTACGATTGACTTACCAGTCACGATCTGGTGCTAATCGCGCATCTGTGGCTACAAAGGGACGCTAGATCCCAGGCCAGGACACACAAAAATTAGAAATGAGAGGAGCTGTACCATGAAGAAGTCCACCTTGGCCCTGGCTGTGGCCGTAGGGGTTTTGGCGCAACAGGCTTATGCAGAAACGCAAGCCGAAGCCAAAGGTTTTATCGAAGGCGCTACGTCGACTCTGGGTCTGCGTAACTACTACATCAATACCGATAACCGTGACCGTGACGCCAAAGCTGCCGGTGTCCAGAGCCTGAACTCGGAATGGGGCCAAGGCTTCGATCTGCGTTTCAACTCCGGTTACACCCAAGGCACCGTAGGTTTCGGCCTTGATGTGATCGCCCTGACCGCTATCAAGCTGGACAGCGGTGGTGGCTCCAACGGCGCGACCCCAACCAGCGCTGGTGGTACGGTATTCCCGACTGAAGCTACTGGCGGCAAGAACGCCAAGGCTGTCAATGACTTCAGCAGCATCGGCCTGACCGGTAAAGTCCGCGTTTCGCAGACCGAACTGAAGATCGGTACCTTGATGCCGAACAACCCAGTGATCAAGTACAACGACGGTCGTCTGTTGCCACAAACCTTCACCGGTGGCCAGATCACTTCGAACGAGATCAAGGACCTGACCCTGACTCTCGGCCAAGTCGAGAAAGCCAAGGGCCGCAACTCGAGCAACGACGAAGATCTGTCGATTGCCGGTGCAAACGCCAGTTCCAACTACTCCCAGGGCACCACGGGCAAGTTCAGCAACAAGTTCCAGTACGCGGGTGCCGACTACAAGGTCACCAAGGATCTGGTCGCTTCGTACTACTACGGTGAGCTGAAAGACTTCTACTCGCAGAACTTCCTGGGTCTGGTACACAACTGGGCGATCGGTCCTGGCGTGCTGAAAAGCGACCTGCGCTACTACCGTAGCCGCGACGACGGCGCCAACGGCAACACTTCCGGCTACTTCACCACTGGCTACTACCCTGACAACGCCGCCCCTCTGTCCAATCTCGGCAAGGGCAAGGTCGACAACAACCTGTACAGCTACCTGGCTTTGTACTCGGTTGCCGGTCACACCTTCGGTGCTGGCTACCAATACAGCAACGGCGAAAGCGACTTCCCATGGTTGAACCAGGGTGACGGCTCGTCCAACAGCACCATCACCGACATGCAGATCCAGAAGTTCGCCCACGCTGGCGAGCGCACCTGGCAGGGTCGCTACTCCTACGACTTCGCCAAGGTCGGCGTGCCTGGCCTGACCGCAGGTATCATCTACCTGCGCGGCAACAACGTCGACACCGTCGGCAAAGAAGGCGCAAAACAAGTTACCGTTCTGGGCGCTGGCCGCTCCGAGTGGGAACGCGACATCAGCGTTTCCTACGTGGTACCGGAAGGCACCTTCAAAAACGTCGGTGTGGCCTGGAAAAACGCCATGTGGCGCAACGATATCGCCGGCCAGCGCGAACAAGACGAAAACCGTCTGATCGTCAGCTACTCGATCCCGCTGCTGTAAGCGTGATCGTTTAAAGTCGAGATCCACACTCAGCCCGGCGCAATGCCGGGCTGAGTGCTTCACGTACTGCCTAACACTACCTTCTCAGCTTCGACTCGAACGCCAACCTTCGACATCACGGCGTCCCCCACTGAGTTACATCCCCTTAGCCCTCTCACAAGCTGTGGACTAGGTTGCTCCCGCGCGCGCGCGACGTCCAATGAAGAACTTTTTAATATTCAATTATGATCTAAATAAATCGATATTTATTCTTTTTAAATAAATCCCGCAACAGGCACAGTAGGCTCATCACGCACTCACCAGGAGCAGCACCATGAGCCTAAGACTCGGCGACATCGCCCCCGACTTCGAACAGGATTCCAGCGCCGGCACGATTCGTTTCCACGAGTGGCTCGGCGATAGTTGGGGCGTGCTGTTCTCCCACCCGGCGGACTTCACTCCGGTGTGCACCACCGAGCTGGGCTTCACCGCCAAGCTCAAGGACGAATTCGCCCAACGCGGCGTCAAGGCCATCGCCCTGTCGGTGGACCCGGTGGACTCGCACCACAAGTGGATCGAGGACATCAACGAAACCCAGCATACCCTGGTCAACTTCCCGATCCTGGCCGATGCCGATCGCAAGGTTTCCGACCTCTACGACCTGATCCACCCGAATGCCAACGACACCCTCACCGTACGCTCGCTGTTCGTGATTGATCCGCACAAGAAGGTCCGGCTGACCATCACCTACCCGGCCAGCACCGGGCGCAATTTCCATGAAATTCTGCGGGTGATCGACTCCTTGCAACTCACCGACAACTACAAGGTGGCCACCCCGGCCAACTGGCAGGACGGTGACGAGGTGGTCATCGTGCCATCGCTCAAGGACGAAGACGAAATCAAGCAACGCTTCCCCAAAGGTTACCGCGCGGTGAAGCCCTACCTGCGCCTGACGCCGCAGCCCAATCGCTGAAGCCGATTTTTTACAAGGAATTACCGGCATGCTGGTCGTCACACTTGGAGGAAGCCCCAGCCAGCGATCACGCTCAGGGGTACTGCTGGACCAGGCCAAACGCTGGCTGATCGAACAAGGCGTGGAAGTGGTGAGTTACCAGATCCGCGATTTCCCGGCCGAAGACCTGCTGCACGCGCGCTTCGGCAGTCCGCAGATCATCGACCTGCTGCAACAGATCGAACACGCCGACGGCCTGGTCATCGCCACGCCGGTGTACAAGGCCTCGTTCTCCGGGGCCCTGAAAACCGTACTCGACCTGCTGCCCGAACGCGCCCTGAGCCACAAGGTGGTGCTGCCCATGGCCACCGGCGGCAGCATCGCCCATATGCTCGCGGTGGATTACGCCCTCAAGCCGGTGCTGTCGGCGCTCAAGGCCCAGGAAATGCTCCACGGCATCTTCGCCGAAGACAACCAGATCGCCTATGGCGAAGGCAGCGCCCTGGCGCAGCTGGCACCGGCCCTGGAACAACGCCTGACCGAGGCCCTGGAGCAGTTCCACAGCGCCCTGGCGCGACGGCCCAAGCCGTTGGACCCGACACTGCTCAATGATCGCCTGCTCAGTGCTCGCTGGAGCATCTGAGTCGCTTCACCCGATACCGATGTACTGGCCTTACTCGCCCGCCAACGGGCAAGCAGGTGCAGCCAAAACCCTCACAGCAAAAAGGAGAGCGCCATGCGCACTGTCATTTTGCGTCGTGGTCTGGTCGCTCTGTTTGCTGCGGCTGTCACCTTCGGCGCTATCACTCAAGCTCAAGCCGAGACGCTTCGGATCGGTTATCAGAAATACGGCACCCTGGTGCTGCTCAAGGCCAAGGGCACCCTGGAAAAACGCCTCGCCGCCCAGGGCGTGCAGGTGCAATGGACTGAATTCCCCGGCGGCCCGCAACTGCTCGAAGGGCTGAATGTCGGTTCCATCGACTTCGGCGTGACCGGCGAAACGCCGCCGGTCTTCGCCCAGGCCGCCGGGGCCGATCTGCTCTACGTCGCCTCGGAACCGCCGGCGCCCACCAGCGAAGCGATCCTGGTGCCCAAGGACTCGCCGATCCAATCGGTACAAGATCTCAAGGGCAGGAAGGTCGTCCTCAACAAAGGCTCCAACGTCCATTACCTGCTGGTCCGCGCCCTGGAAGACGCCGGTCTGAAGTACAGCGATATCCAGACCGTGTTCCTGCCGCCAGCCGATGCCCGCGCCGCTTTCGAGCGTGGCAGCGTCGATGCCTGGGTCATCTGGGATCCCTACCAGGCCGCCGCCGAACAACAACTGCAGGCCCGCACCCTGCGTGACGGTACTGGCCTGGTGGACAACAACCAGTTCTACCTGGCGACCAAACCCTATGCCGAAAAACATCCCGAAGTGATCAAGGCCCTGGTGGAAGAAGTCCGCGCCGTGGGCGACTGGTCCAAGGCCAATCCCGAGGAAGTCACCAGCCAGGTGGCGCCGCTGCTTGGCCTGCCCGCCGACATCACTCGGATCTCGGTGAAACGCCAGGGCTATGGCGCGCAATTCCTCACGCCGGAAGTGATCGCGGCGCAACAGAAAATCGCCGACAGCTTCTACCAGCTCAAATTGATTCCCAAACCGCTAAGCATCAAGGACGTGATCTGGACCCCGCCGGCGGCCGTTGCCAAAACACTTTGAACCGTATTCCTTAGGAGACCACTCCATGAGCCTCAATATTTTCTGGTTCCTGCCTACCCATGGCGACGGCCATTACCTTGGCACCGCCGAAGGCGCGCGCGCCGTTGACCACGGTTACCTGCAACAAGTGGCCCAGGCCGCCGACCGCCTCGGTTTCGGTGGCGTGCTGATCCCTACCGGGCGTTCCTGCGAGGACTCCTGGCTGGTGGCCGCCTCACTGATCCCAGTGACCCAACGCCTGAAATTTCTCGTTGCCCTGCGCCCCGGGATCATCTCCCCGACGGTGGCGGCACGCCAGGCCGCGACGCTTGACCGACTGTCCGGCGGGCGCGCGCTGTTCAACCTGGTGACCGGCGGCGACCCGGACGAACTGGCCGGCGACGGTCTGTTCCTCAGCCATGAAGAACGCTACCAGGCTTCGGTGGAGTTCACCCGTATCTGGCGGCGCGTGCTGGAAGGTGAAACCGTCGACTACGACGGTCAGCACATCAGCGTCAAAGGCGCCAAGCTGCTCTATCCGCCGATCCAGCAACCGCGCCCACCACTGTACTTCGGTGGTTCGTCGGAAGCCGCCCAGGACCTCGCCGCCGAACAGGTGGAAATGGTCCTGACCTGGGGCGAACCGCCCGCCGCCGTTGCCGAGAAGATCGAGCAGGTCCGGGCCAAGGCCGCCAAGCTCGGGCGCACCGTACGCTTCGGTATTCGCCTGCATGTGATTGTCCGTGAAACCAATGCCGAAGCCTGGCAAGCGGCGGACAAACTGATCTCCCATCTGGATGACGAGACCATCGCCCGCGCGCAGAAATCCCTGGCGCGCTTCGACTCCGTCGGCCAACAGCGCATGGCCGCCCTGCACGGTGGCAGCCGCGACAACCTGGAAGTCAGCCCCAACCTCTGGGCCGGCGTCGGCCTGGTCCGCGGCGGTGCCGGCACAGCGCTGGTCGGTGACGGCCCGACCGTGGCCGCGCGGGTCAAGGAATATGCCGACCTGGGCATCGACACCTTTATCTTCTCCGGTTATCCACACCTGGAAGAGTCATACCGGGTCGCCGAACTGCTGTTCCCGCACCTGGATATCGAACATCCGGAGCTGCCGAAAAGCGCCGGCTACGTCAGCCCCTTCGGTGAGATGGTCGCCAACGACATCCTGCCCAAAGCCGTGTCCCAGAGCTGAGGCCGGCCATGACCAGACTTACCCACAAGCTCGCGCCCTGGGCCCTGCCGGTGCTGTTGCTGGCGGTGTGGCAACTGTCGGTGTCGGCCGGTTGGCTGTCGACCCGGATCCTGCCCGCGCCGAGTGCCGTGGTCGAAGCCGGCATCGCCCTGGTGAAGAGCGGTGATCTCTGGAAACACCTGGCCATCAGCGGCTGGCGCGCCGGTATCGGCTTTGCCATCGGCGGCGGCATCGGCCTGGCCCTGGGCTTTATCACCGGCCTGTCGAAATGGGGCGAACGCCTGCTCGACAGTTCGGTGCAGATGATCCGCAACGTGCCGCACCTGGCGCTGATTCCGCTGGTGATCCTCTGGTTCGGCATCGACGAGTCGGCGAAGATTTTCCTGGTGGCCCTGGGCACCCTGTTTCCGATCTACCTCAATACCTACCATGGCATTCGCAACGTCGACCCGGCGCTGGTGGAAATGGCCCGCAGCTACGGCCTGTCCGGTTTCAGCCTGTTTCGCCAGGTGATCCTGCCGGGCGCCTTGCCCTCGATCCTGGTGGGCGTGCGTTTTGCCCTGGGCTTCATGTGGCTGACGCTGATCGTCGCGGAAACCATTTCCGCCAGTTCCGGTATCGGTTACCTGGCGATGAACGCCCGGGAATTCCTGCAAACCGACGTGGTGGTTTTGGCCATCGTTCTCTACGCCGTCCTCGGCAAACTGGCGGACCTCGCGGCCCGTGGCCTGGAACGGGTCTGGCTGCGCTGGCACCCGGCCTATCAAGTGAGCAAGGGCGGTGCGCAATGACGGCGCAACAACCTCCACGCCTGCTGCGGGGTATTCCGTTGGCGGTGCGCAACCTGCAAAAAACCTTTGGCCCGCGCCAGGTGCTGCGAGAGATCGACCTGCATATCCCGGCCGGGCAGTTCGTCGCCGTGGTCGGCCGCAGCGGTTGCGGCAAAAGCACCCTGCTGCGCCTGCTGGCCGGTCTCGACCAACCTAGCGGCGGTGAGTTGCTGGCCGGTTCCGCGGCGCTGAGCGAGGCCCGCGAAGATACCCGGCTGATGTTCCAGGAAGCGCGTCTGCTGCCGTGGAAAAAGGTGATCGACAACGTCGGCCTGGGTCTCAAGGGCAACTGGCGCCCGCAGGCTCTGGAAGCGCTGGAAGCGGTCGGCCTGGCGGACCGTGCCCATGAATGGCCGGCGGCCCTGTCCGGTGGCCAGAAGCAGCGCGTGGCCCTGGCCCGTGCGCTGATCCACAAACCGCGCCTGTTGCTGCTGGACGAGCCACTGGGGGCCCTGGACGCCCTGACCCGGATCGAAATGCAGCAACTGATCGAGCGGCTCTGGCAGCAGCATGGTTTTACCGTGTTGCTGGTGACCCATGACGTCAGTGAAGCCGTGGCCATCGCCGATCGGGTGATCCTGATCGAAGACGGCCAGGTCGGCCTGGACCTGCACGTCGAACTGCCGCGTCCGCGGGTGCGGGGTTCCCATCGCCTGGCGGCGCTGGAGACCGAAGTGTTGAACCGGGTGTTGTCGCTGCCTGGCGTACCGCCCGAGCCGGAACCTGTATCGCCCTTGCCTACGCAGTTGCGTTGGGCGCTGTAACCCATGCCTTGCCTACTCAATCAACGACAGGAATCCATGCCATGACCATCAAAGCCATCAACGTTCGCAACCAGTTCAAGGGCACCATCAAGGAAATCGTCAGCGGCGACGTGCTCTCGGAAATCGACGTACAGACCGCTTCGGGGATCGTCACCTCGGTGATCACCACCCGTTCGGTGAAAGAACTGGAACTGCAGATCGGCAGTGAAGTGATCGCCTTTGTGAAATCCACCGAGGTGTCCATCGCCAAGCTGTAAGCGATGGAACCCTATGGCCCCGGAGGGTTTGGCCCTTCGGGGTTTCTTTTTGGACAAAAGCTCACCAGTAATCCGGTTTTCTCGCCGGTTTTTTTCGGGTAGGCACTTGGCGTGGCAACTGACACGCGGCCAACTCCTCCCGTGTCACGACGTGGCGCATCCAGTGCGAGTGATTCCTCAATGAACCGGGGGCATTACGCTTGATATCTTCTCGATGCGGAAGAATCACCCCCACTTGGACTTCAGGGTAATCCTCTCGAAGTGCCTTGAGGACGGGAGTCATATCGGTATCGGCAGACACCAGCACGATTTGCCCGATGCGCTCACAGGCAGGCAATGCGGCTTGTTTGGCCGCGAGTCGATACATGCTGATCGCGATGTGAACATCGGTCTCTTTTTCTTCAAGCTTCCAGATAGCGACCTGATCCAGCCTTGACGCCGGTGTATTTCGATCGACGAATCGAGGTGCAAGCCTCGGCTCCAGTGGATGCCGCCCGTAATACACACGAACGCCTTTTTCGATGAGCGCACGTAGATAAGTGTCTTGAGCTTCTTTAGAGGTACGACCGCGGGTCGCGAGATCGGGTTTGACACCCGAGGTGAAAAAACACACCGACGCCAACTCGCTCTCTGGCTGTTCAGCATGAAGGATATGGGTAAGCAACGCAGGAAGGTCCAGCCATTTGTACTCAGTTCCTGCCAGCAGGCCGTAAAACAGGTTGTATCCGTCCACGAAGCAGGCTGTACGCACAGATTCAGTCCCTTGAAACGAAAAAACCGGCGCTAGGCCGGTTTTTTCACCCCAACAGCCAGCGAACTGAATCGCTGCGTACGGGGCTGAGTAGTGTTTTAAGAATGCCACAGATGACGTTGATGTCAACTCACTACGACCGTTGAATACATTCTTGGTGCAAGCACCAAAGCTCATCAGCAAGACGTTTCCCTTTCCCTTGCGTGAACTTTCCTAGAAAATCCTTTCGGCTTGCGCCTGCCATTCTCGGGACCTAGGCTTGGACCTGTCACTGCAAAAACACAGTGATCGGGTTTGGTAGCCCGAGGTCAATCAAGGCGCATGGCGCCACCGAGTCGATTTTCTGTTGGCGTTTTTTATTGCCCACGGTTTTCGTCTATGGCGGCTCTGCGCAGGGCACCTTCGGGTGCGCTGGGTTCCTTGATTCCCGGTCTACCAACCTGCGTATAGCCGCCACCCATATCGTTTGGTAGCGATCAGTGTCGGCTCCATCAATCAAGGAGTTGCCATGAAAACAATCGTTCCTGATCCGCCCGTACAAAATGCATCTTTTGTAGATGCCGAGGCCGCCGAACGCGCCTTCGCTCACTATGAATTGCCACGCCATCCTGTGCGCAAAGCACTGACTCCGAACACCGAAGACACCCTGAACAATCTCGACTCGATCCTACGTTCGGCAGCCGCGACGGCGTATGAGTCCGCCGATCATCTCAGCGGCACGCCTCGCCAACTGGCGATGGCCTCGGTGCATCTGATCGAGCTGGCGCAGAGCCAGGTGGATGACTTGCTCGCACAACGACACTGACGCGCCGGACATGTCCTTTGTGGGAGCTTGAGAGCGCCACGAAACCTGTGGGAGCTGGCTTGCCGGCGATAGCGGTGGTGAATATGACGTTGCTATCGCTGGCAAGCCAGCTCCTACAGGGGATCGCGTTTCAAGGCACCTGCAAAGGGGCTCTTGAGGCCGTCAAAAGCTTCGCGGGCAAGCTCCGCTCCCACAATGTCCGAGTTGTCCGCAAATTTTGTGGATGCCCCCGGACCTGTGGGAGCGGAGCTTGCCCGCGAAGACGTCAGAACAAGCGCCGCAAAATCAGATCTTGCGCCACACGCTCGCCAGCCAAGGCTGTTGCTCACGCGGCAATCCGGTGGGGCGATAGTAGTGCTCCAATTCGACAAAACCCGCCGCCGTCAGCAGCTCCCGCCAGGCCGCCAGGTCATGGTACGAGCCATAACGCTCGCCGTTCCAGCCTTCCTGGTTTTCCCCACGCGGGTTGGAACTGAACAACACACCGTCAGGCTTCAAGGCGCCGTGTAATTGCCCCAGCACTCGCGGCAATTCCTGGCGCGGGATATGGAACAACACAGCGTTGGCGAAGATCCCGTCGAAGCGCTCGGACGGCAAATCGAGTTCAAGGAAGTTCTGTTGCAGCACCTCGCAACCGCTGTCCTCGCGGGCCATCTGCGCAAAGCGCTCGGAACCGTCGAGACCGACCGCGATATGGCCCATGCGGGTGAAGGCCTGCAAATCCCTTCCCGGACCACAGCCGAAATCCAACACGGTAAACGGCGCCGTACCCTGGATATGCCGCAGCAGTGCATCGATGTTCTGGCTCACATCGTGGTCGCGGGTACCTTCGCGGAAGCCTTCGGCACTGCGGTTGTAGTGACCAAGGGTGGTGGAAGCAATCTGTTCGAGGTCGTTGGGGCCGAGGGTTTTCATCGAGGTCTGCACGGGCTGGGGGCGGATGATCTGAATATACCATCCAGGCTATTTCTGCGGTGCCTGTCAGGCCGTCTTCGCGGGCAAGCTCCGCTCCCACAGGGTTTCCGGTCGGACACAAGAATCCGGTACGGCCGCAAAACTGTGGGAGCGGAGCTTGCCCGCGAAGGGGCCAGACCATCCACCGCCCAACCCACTACCCTCAGCGCTTGTTCAGCACCCGCGCCAACCGATCCCCACCCAGCTGAATCACCGCCACCAGGATCACCAGCAAGACGATCACCGTCAGCATCACCTGGCTGTCAAAACGCTGATAGCCATACCGATAAGCAATATCCCCCAACCCACCCGCACCAATCGCACCCGCCATGGCCGAGGAGTTGATCATGGTCACCAACGTGATGGTGAAACCGCCGACAATCCCCGGCAACGCCTCGGGCAACAGCACATGCCAGACGATATGCCAGCGCCGGCAACCCATGGCCTGGGCTGCCTCGATCAAACCATGATCAACCTCGCGCAGGCTCACCTCGGCGATCCGCGCAAAGAACGGCGTGGCCGCGATGGTCAGCGGCACCACCGCCGCCCACACGCCATAGGTGGTACCGACGATCAATCGGGTAAAGGGAATCAACGCCACCATCAGGATCAGGAACGGGATCGAACGGAACAGGTTCACAAACGCCCCCAGCACCCGGTTCACCACCGGCGCTTGATAGATCCCGCCCTTGCCACTGGTGACCAGGATCACCGCCAACGGAATGCCCAGCAACAAGGCGATCAGCGACGACACGCCAACCATCAGGAAGGTGTCGATCACCCCCTGCCACAAACGATCAAGCCACATAACCCAGCACCTCCACCTGTTGCGCCCAACGCCCGGCCCGCTGGCGCAGCTCCTCGGCCGCCAGCGCCGAACCGCTCACCGCCAGCAGCAGCTGCCCCAGCGCATGTCCCTGGATCCGTTCGACACCGCCCTGCAGCAAGCGCACGCGCCCGCCGAGGGCACTGAACAGCGCCGCCAGATCCGGTTCGTCGGCAACGCTGCCGGTCAATTGCAAACGCAACACCACCGCCGATTCCGATGACTCGGGCCGTGCCCGCAAGCGCTCTTGCAGCTCCGCCGGCAAGGCGTGTTGCAGTGGCGCCAACAAGGTCCGGCTGACCTCATGTTGCGGATCGCCAAACACCTGCCAGACCGGCCCCTGCTCGACGACCCTGCCATGCTCCAGCACCACCACCCGGTCACAGATCTCGCGGATCACCGCCATCTCGTGGGTGATCAGGACAATGGTCAGGCCCAGGCGCTGATTGATCTCGCGCAGTAAGCCGAGGATCGATTGCGTGGTTTCCGGGTCCAGCGCCGAGGTCGCCTCGTCACACAACAGGATCGCCGGGTCATGGACCAACGCCCGGGCAATCCCGACCCGCTGTTTCTGCCCGCCGGACAACTGCGCCGGGTAGGCCTTGTGCTTGTCCCGCAGCCCCACCAGGTCCAGCAACTCGCGGACCTTCTGTTCCCGTTGCAGCTTCGGCACCCCGGCCACCTTCAACGGCAGCTCGACGTTCTGCCAGACCGTCTTGGCCGACATCAGGTTGAAGTGCTGAAAAATCATGCCGATGCGTCGACGCAGCTCCACCAGACGGTTTTCATCAAACTCACCGATATCGACCTGGTCAATCAGCACCCGCCCCGAACTGGGTTGCTCCAGGCGATTGATGGTGCGGATCAGCGACGACTTGCCGGCGCCGCTGCGGCCGATAATGCCGAATACCTCGCCACGTTGGATGTCCAGGTCGATACCTTGCAAGGCATGCACCGAGCCCTCGCGGCCGTCGTAGGTTTTACCCACGCCGATAAAACGCACGTGGGCACGATTGAGTTCGGGATGCAGTTCGGTCTGCTCGGCACTGCGCGGCGTTTCCTCACGCGGGCGCTGGAGGTTGACGACACTCATGTCAGCCTTCCCAACCGGCCTGGTACAGCTTGCCGTGGGCTTTATCCAGGGCAGCGCGCACCGCCGGCGAATGCTGGTAGATATCGACGAACTTGATCAGCCGTGGGTCGCTTTTCTCTTTCGGCTGGATCACGAACTGGATCACGTATTCCTTGTGATCGAGACCATCGAACAGCAGCGCGGAGCCGGCATCGAAGGTCTTCGCCAGACGGATATAGGCCGGATAGCCCTGGACCAGATCGGCATCATCGTAGGCGCGCACCAATTGCACGGCTTCGACCTGGAGGATCTTGATCTTTTTCGGGTTGCTGATGATGTCGTCTTCGGTGGCCTTGTAGCCGACGCCAGGTTTCAGGCTGATCAGCCCGGCCTTGGCCAGCAGTTGCAGGCCGCGGCCGCTGTTGATCGGGTCGTTGGCGATGGCCACGGTGGCGCCTTGCGGCAGCTCGTCGAAGCTTTTGTATTTTTTCGAGTAGAGACCGACGTTGTTGATGATCCCTGGGGCAAAGGGCACCAGGTCGAAACCGGCGGCGGCCTTGGCATTTTCCAGGAAGGGAATGTGCTGGAAGTAGTTCACGTCGATATCGCCGGCGGCGAGGCTGACGTTGGGCGCGATCCAGTCGGTGAACTCCACCAGCTCGACTTTCAGGCCCTGTTTGCCGGCCTCTTCGACGGCGGCTTCCAGGGGAATGGCGAAGGCGGCGGTGGTGCCGACCTTGAGGGGCGCGTCAGCGGCGTGGGCGATGACGCTGAAGAGGCCGAGGGCCAGAACCAGTGCTTTGACTGGTTGGGTGAGGCGTGTTGTTTTCATGATGGGGTTCCAGTCATAGGTTTTGGGGTGTCCGGGCGGGCCTCTTCGCGCTCCCACAGTTTTGAGCCGTACCTGATTCTTGTGTACGACCGCCCCCCCCCTTGTGGGAGCGGAGCTTGCCCGCGAAGACGACAGAACAGGCGCAGCAGTATCAAAGGGTGACTCAGGCTCTCAGGACCGGCGATAACCCGCCCCGGCATGTTGCTGCGGCAGATACGCCTCACCGTGAAACAGCTTTTCGCGCAAGGTCCCCTGGTCATAAGCAGTCTTGTACGACCCGCGCCGCTGCAACTGCGGAATCACCAACTCGATAAAGTCCACATAGCTTTCCGGAGTGACGATGCGTGTCAGGTTGAAGCCATCCAGCCCGGTTTCGGCGACCCAAGACTCCAGCTCATCAGCCACCTGCTCGGCCGAACCGACCACAGTGAAATAGCGCCCACCCAAAGCGTGCTGCTCAAGCAACTTGCGCCGGGTCCAGTCGTTGTTCTGCAAGTTCCTGGTCGCCGACTGGATCGCGTTGCTCTTCACATACTGGATCGGCTCATCCAGTTCGTACTCGGCAAAATCGATCGCGGTGGACGCGGAAAAATGCGCCACCCCTGCCTCTGCACTGGCATAGCCCAGGTACTCGGCATGCTTGGCCCAGGCCACCTCTTCGGTTTCGCCGACAATCACGTTCAAACCCATGAACACCTTGATGCCGTCAGGATCACGCCCCGCCGCCACCGCACTGGCTCTTACCTTGTCCACCTGGACCTTGGTCGCCGCCTTGTTCTGCCCGCTGATAAACACGCACTCGGCATGCCGCCCGGCGAACTCCAGGCCACGCTCCGAACTGCCGGCCTGAAACAGCACCGGCGTGCGTTGCGGCGACGGCTCGCAGAGGTGATAACCCTCCACCTGATAGAACTCGCCGACGTGATTCACCTTGTGCACCTTCTCCGGCTGGGCGTAGATCCGCCGGACCGGATCGTTGAGTACCGCGTCGCTTTCCCAGCTGCCTTCCCAGAGTTGGTAGAGCACCTCCAGGTACTCATCGGCCTGATCGTAGCGGCGGTCATGCTCAACCTGCGCCTTGAGGCCCATGGCCCGGGCGGCACTGTCGAGGTAACCGGTGACAATGTTCCAGCCGACCCGTCCACGGCTCAGATGGTCGAGCGTCGACATCCGCCGGGCGAACAGGTACGGCGCCTCGTAGGTAAGATTGGCGGTCAGGCCAAAACCGAGGTTTTTCGTCACCGCCGCCATGGCCGAGACCAGCAGCAACGGATCGTTGACCGGCAACTGGATCGATTCCCGCAGCGGCACCTCCGCTGAACCCTGATACACGTCGTAGACCCCGACGATATCGGCGATAAACAAACCATCGAACAACCCGCGCTCAAGCAACTGCGCCAGCTCGGTCCAGTACTCCAGCGTCTTGTACTCGGTCGAGTTATCCCGCGGATGGGTCCACAAACCGTGGTTGATATGCCCGATGCAGTTCATGTTGAAGGCATTGAGCAGGATCTTTTTCTTCGCCATCAGAGGGTCCCCCGCAGCGGCGGGTTTTGCGCGTTGAGGTAGTAGTTGCCCACCGCGTGGTACTTCCAGCGCACCGGGTCGTGCAGGGTGTGCACCCGCGCATTGCGCCAGTGGCGATCCAGCCCGTGTTCGGCCAGGGTCGCCTGGCTGCCGGCCAGTTCGAACAGGCTGCTGCCGGCGGCCAGGGAGATTTCGCTGCTGATGGCCCGCGCTTGGGCAACGGCAATCGAGGCCGCCGCGACAGTCTCGGCGTTGGTCTCGGCCTGGGCTAGGTCGAGGTATTCACCGGCCCGCTCCAGCAAGGCCTCGGCGGCGTGCAGGCGAATGCTCAGGTGGCCGATACTCTTGAGGGTCAGCGGATCTTCAGTGGCCTTGTCGCTGCCGGCATCGATCCACGGACGTGTGCGGGTGCGGACAAAGTGCAAGGTGTCTTCATAGGCGGCGCGGGCAATGCCAGTGTCGATGGCCGCATGGAGAATCTGCGCCAGCGAGCCGACCGGGGTCGGGCGTTCGAAGGCGGTTTGAAAAGGGATTACGTCCTCAGCGGCGACATACACGTCCTCGAACACCACCGAACCGCTGCCGGTGGTGCGCTGGCCAAAACCGCTCCAGTCGTCGATCACGTGCAGGCCGGCGCTGTCACGCGGCACGAAGGCCAACTGCTGGATACCCTGCTCATCCACCACCGAGGTGGGGATGCGCTGGGCATACAAGGCCCCCGTGGCGTAGAACTTGCGACCGTTGATGCGGTAGCCGTCGCCGTCCCGGCGCAGGCTGGTGACACGGTCGTGGGCAGTCTTGGTCCCCAGTTCGGCCAACGCATTGCCAAAGCGCCGACCGGCGAGCACCTCGGCATACAGGCGCTGCTTCTGCGCCTCGTTGCCGTTGACCCGCAGCACTTCCAGGGCATAGAAATGGTTCTGTGGAATCTGTCCCAGGGAGGCGTCGGCCTCGGCGATCAGTTGCGTGACCTTGGCCAGGGTGACGTTGGACACACCGGCACCGCCGTAGGCTTTCGGCACGCTGATGCCCCAAAGGCCGGAGCGGGAAAACACCTCCAGTTCCGCCAGCGGCAGACGCCGTTCACGGTCGCGCAGGATGCTGTCGCGCTTGAAGTCTTCGGCCAGGTCTCCGGCCACGATCAGGGCTTGCTCGTCGCTGCTGATGAGCGCGACGTGTTGGGAAAAAGTCATGTGTTTCTCCAGAGGTCTGGTCGTCAAATCCAGGAATGCCGGGCCGGCAAACTGCCGTTCAGGTAATAGGCGCCAACGGCGTGGTATTTCCAGCGCACCGGGTCGTGCAGGGTGTGTACCCGAGCGTTGCGCCAGTGCCGGTCAAGGTTGAATTCGGCCAGGGTGGCGCGGCTGCCGGCCAGCTCGAACAGCTTCTCGCTGGCCAGCAGGGCAATTTCGGTGGTGAGGACCTTGGCCTCGGCCACGGCAATCGAGGCCCGCGCCGCGGCAGCCGCATCCACGGGACCGGCGCTGACCTGGTCAAGCACCTGCCCGGCCTTGCGCAACAGCGCCTCGGCGGCGTGCAGTTCGATTTTCAATTTGCCGATATCGGCAATCACGTAGAGGTCGTCACTGGCACGCTCGACCTTGGCATCGACCCACGGCCGCGAACGCTCGCGGACAAAGGCGATGCTGTCGTCGATCGCGCCACGGGCGATGCCCGCGTCGATGGCGGCCTGGATCAGTTGCGAGAACGCACCCTGGATATTCGGCACCTCGCCCTGGCGCCAGTTGTCGACGACATCTTCCGCGTCCACCCGCACGTTATTCAGCAACACCGTGCCGCTGGCGGTGGTGCGCTGGCCGAAGCCCGACCAGTCATCGACGATGCACAAACCCGGCGTGCCGCGCCGGACAAAGGCCATAACCTGGCGCCCTTCGTCGTTGATCGCCTTGACCGCCACCCAGTGGGCAAACAGGGCACCAGTGGAATAGAACTTCTGGCCGCTGATAAGAAAACCGTCACCGTCGGCGCTGATCCGGGTCTTGAGTTCCAGGGTGTTTTTCGTGCCGCGTTCAGGCCCCGCGTTACCGATGCGCCAGCCTTCCAGCACACTCTGGAACAACTGCTTTTTCTGGCGCTCGGTGGCGCTGCCTTGCAGTAACTGAAGGATGCCGAACTGGTTCTGCGGGATCTGCCCGAGCGCCGGATCGGCGGCGGAAATAATCGCGAAGACCTCGGCCACGGTGACGAATGAAACCTGCGGCCCACCATACTCACGGGGAAGCGTGATGCTGCCCAGGCCACTGCGGGTGAACTGCTCGATCTCGGCCCAGGGCAGCTTGCGCTGACGGTCGCGGCGCGCGGCCTGCGAACGGGCAACCTCGGCCAGCTCACGGGCGGCCTGCAAGGCTTCGGCATCGCTGCGCAGCACTCGCGCCGGGAGCAGCAACGGGGCAATATCCAGGTCGCTCTGGACCTGTGCTTCGTGCAAGTTAGACATCAACGCCGCTCCGTGGCGTGCGCAATGCCCTGGCGATCCGCACAAGGGTGATTGTGTTCCTGACCATACCGTCCTCATCTCTCTTTGGAGGCGTCGCGAAAGCACGACGCCAGCGAAATCAAATAAGTCCGGTGGTCCGGTTCATATACCCTAAGCGCGTATAAAAATTAAATAAACTAACATTTAGGAATATGCATAGAAGGTCAGCCTCTCAGCCCCGGCAGGGTTGGACGAGCTTGGCCAAAGGCGCGCGCGGGGTGCGAATGTAGTGCCGGGCGCTGCCGACCCTGAGCCGCCTTGCCGGCGCCCAGCGGGAATTGTTGCCGACCCGGTCGATCACGCAGTAGGTGAGGTCCAGGCCACTGTCTTCACCCGCTTCCTGGATGACCGTCGGTGGCACGAAGACCCTGACCGGCTTGCCGATGTCCTCCCCCGCGAGCTTGGGCAGGTCGAGGCGCACATCGCCCCAGAGCAGGGTGATTTCGTCCTCGACGGCCATGTTCAGATAGGGCGCCAGGGTCAGTGGCACGCCCCGGCGCATCTGGCTGGGGTTGACCCCGTAGCGCTGGATCGGCGCGGGAATGATCAGCGGCGCCAGCCCCTGGTTTTCCTCACCGAAGGGCTGGCCACCCGGGCAAGCGAGCTTGACCGGTACCTGCAGCCGACGCGAACAGGCGCCGGCACTGCCCACCCGCATAACCCGATAGTGAACCCGCGCCAGGCCGTCCAGGACGAAACTCTCCGGCACCCGCAAACTCAGCGACTGGCCCACGTCGTTGGCCGCTACCTGCCGGGCGGTCACATAACAACCGTCCCAGAACAACTCGATCAGGTCGCCCTCATCCATCCCGACATAAGGCCGGATGACAATCGACAGCTGCGCGGCGGCCAACAGGCCAATACCACGCCCGTGGGCCTGGGGGACGACAGGCGGAGCCAGCCGCAGGGTTTCCTGAAAATGAGTCATGCAAAAATCCTTTTTGTAGGGTGACGAAAAGTCCAACGTGCAGGCGCGGGCCTGGGCCGCATGAACAACCGTTGTCCTTGAACCTCAATAGGCGTCCTTACCATCGAACATTCTGGAAGGCGCACGCGCAGTCCGGCGAACAGTTGGCCGAAACGTGCATACGGTCCTGATAACGTCGTGCAGGTTGTGAAGTGCAGCTAAGAGTTTTGCCAGGAAGGTGTCAAGCCATTAAACAGTCATGGCGAGGATCGCCCGGGAATTCGGACACTTCCTACTTTCGTAATCGTTAGCGTGAAAGAAGAAGCAGAGGAAAGGCGCTAGTAAACATTTATGACCTGACACGCGATAAAACAACTTTTCCAAACTGTCGTACTCATTCCCTGAGTACGCCTTATTTAGTCAAGAAGTGTCCTACGTATTACCGAGAAACTTACTGAGAAACTGCCGTGTGCGCTCTTCCTTTGGATTAGCAAACAACGCCTTGGCTTCACCCTGCTCGACGATCACACCCTTGTCGAAAAAGATCACCCGATTGGCCACATCCCGGGCAAAGCTCATTTCGTGGGTGACGATGACCATGGTGCGTTTTTCTTCGGCCAGACCACGAATGGTGGCCAGCACTTCACCCACCAGTTCCGGATCGAGGGCCGAGGTTGGCTCGTCGAACAGGATCACTTGTGGCTCCATCGCCAGCGCCCGGGCAATCGCCACCCGTTGTTGCTGACCACCGGAAAGCCGACGTGGATAGGCGTCTTCCTTGCCCGCCAGGCCGACCTTGGCCAGCAGCTTGCGGCCTAGGGCAAGTGCCTGGTCACGCGGGGTCTTCTTGACCACCAGCGGGCCTTCGATAACGTTCTCCAGCGCCGTGCGGTGGGGAAACAGGTTGAAGTTCTGGAACACGAAGCCGACCTGCTGACGCAATTTACGCACCAGGCCCAGTTGCTGGTTCAGCGGACGGCTGCCATCGATTTCGATGTCGCCGACCTTGATCCGGCCGCTGGTGGGTTCCTCGAGGAAGTTCAGGCAACGCAGGAAGGTGGTCTTGCCGGAACCGCTGGGACCGATGATAGCGATCACCTCGCCGGCCTCGACCGTCAGGTCGATGCCGTTGAGCACGGTCTGCCCTTTGAATTGCTTGGTCAGTTTTTCAACCACAATCATGCTGTCAAGACTCCTGGTCATGCCGATTGACCCGCTCTTCCAGACGGTTCTGCAAGTGCGCGAGCAGGCTGGCAAGGACCCAGTAGATCAGGGCGGCGGCAAGATACATGGTGAAAATTTCAAAGGTCCGGGCAGTAATCAGCTGGGCCTGGCGGAACAGTTCCGGTACCTGGATGGTCGCGGCCAACGCCGTGTCCTTGACCAGGGAAATGAAACTGTTGCCCAACGGCGGCAGGGCCGTGCGCGCGGCTTGCGGCAGGATCGCCCGGCGCAGGGTCTGCGCCCGCGACATGCCGATGCTCGCCGCGGCTTCCCACTGGCCACGCTCGATGGAGCTGATGGCGGCCCGGAGGATTTCACAGGCGTAGGCCGCCATGTTCAGCGAGAAGCCGATCAGCGCGGCGGGCAGCGGATCCAGCTCGATGCCCATCTGCGGCAGTCCGTAATAGATCACGAACAACTGGACCAGCAGGGGCGTGCCGCGAAAGAACGACACATAGACCCTGGCAATCCAGCTCACCGTCTTGAAGCGCGACAGGCGCATCAAGGCCAGGCCGAAGCCCAGCAGCAAACCGAAGAACATTCCACCCAGGCTGAGGATGACCGTGTAGTACGCGCCCTGGAGCAGAAAGGGCGCGGAGTCCAACGCAAGCTGAAAAGCTGCTTCCATTATTGAGTGACGTCAGCGTTGAAGTACTTTTCCGACAGCTTCTTCAAGGTGCCGTCGGCGCGCAGTTCGTCGATGGCCTTGTTCACCGCGGCCAGCAACTCGGGTTCGCCTTTGCGCAGGGCGATACCGGCTTCCTGACGGGAGAACGGTTCACCGGAGACGGCCAGGGTGTCGTTGGTTTTCTTGATCAGTTCGAAGGCTGCCAGGCGGTCGACCAAAATCGCGTCGATACGGCCTACACGCAGGTCCTGATACTTGGTCGGATCATCGTCATAGGTCTTGATCACGGCTTTCGGCACATTGTCCTTGAGCCATTGTTCATAGTTGGTGCCCAGGCCGACACCGACCTTGTGGCCCGCCAGATCCTGGGCGGTCTTGAACTTGTCGACGTCCTTCTTCTGCACCAGCGCCTGGATACCGGAAACGGTATAAGGCTCGGAGAAGTCATACTTCTTCTTGCGCTCTTCGGAGATGGTCACCTGGTTGATCACCGCGTCCAGGCGCTTGGACTCCAGGGCGGCAAGAATCCCGTCCCACTTGGTCGGTTGCAGCTTGACCTTCACACCCAGTTTTTTCGCCAGGGCTTCGGAGAACTCGACCTCGAAACCGGCCAGCTTGCCGTCGGCACCGATGAAGCTGAACGGCGGGTAGGTGCCTTCCAGGCCGACGTTGATCGTGCCGGCCTTCTTGATGCTGTCCAGTTGCTCACCGGCAAAGGCCTGGCCGAGCAGTCCGGCACCGAGTACCAACCCCAGGCTGCCGACCAGCAGACGCTTGCGAAATGCGGAAATATTCATGACGAGCCCCGTGTGTTTTCTTATGGGAGGGAACGCGAAACTGACGCTCTGAAGAGCAGCGTCAATCCTGCCTTAAAGTGGCGCTGGCGTCTCGCGCCAAATCGCCTGCGCCGCGACTATAGCGAGCGCCATATATTCTATAAAATAATAAAAAACTATTTACATATTCTATTACAACCCATCCTGATACCGCTATCGCCAGCAAGCCGGCCACAGAGGATTTGTGTCGTACGCAAATTCGGTGTTCGACACAAATCCCGTGTAGGAGCTGGCTTGCCAGCGATGAGGCCGGCAAGCCTTGCAGCGATCATTCGGCCGCCATCGCCGGCAAGCCGGGCTCCTACAGATCAGTGTCTCACCGCAAATGATCAGGACGGCTCCGTTCCGTGTAGGAGCTGGCTTGCCAGCGATGAGGCCGGCAAGCCCTGCGGCGATCATCCGGCCGCCATCGCCGGCAAGCCGGACTCCTACAGGGTCCGCGCTCGCCTCATAATCAAGGCCGGGCTACAGCATAGCGTTGTAGGCGAACAACGCCGGTGCTCCGCCGGTGTGCAGGAAGATGATCGGACCGTCCTCGAAACGCTGGCGGCCAATGCCGTCGAGCAGCCCGGCCATGGCCTTGCCGGTGTAGACCGGGTCGAGCAGAATGCCTTCCTGGCTCGCCAGCAGCTTGACCGCCGCCAGGGTCCCAGCGTTCGGCTCGCCATAACGGGGGGCGAAATACTCGTCCCAGAGTTCGACCTTGAAACTGGCCGGCAGCGGCACCCCCAGCAACTCGGCCGTGCGCTCGGCCAAGCCCTGCACCTTCGGCCGCTGCGCCTCGTCGCTACGCGACACCGTCACGCCGACCACTGGCAACCCCGGCAGCGCTTCGCTCAAGGCCAGGCCCAGGCCGCTGTGGGTCCCGGCACTGCCGGACGCCAGCACCACCGCGGCAAATTCCAGCCCGCTGTCCTCGATTTGCGCAGCCAGCTCGAAGCCGGCCCGCACATAACCCAGCGCGCCCAGGGCATTGGAACCGCCGATCGGCACCAGATACGGCTTCTTGCCGTTGCTGCGCAAGCGCTCGGCCAGGGCCTGCAACTGCTCGTCGGCCTTGTCCAGGTTGTCCACCAACTCGACCCGGGCATCGAACAGGTCGAGCAACAGGCGGTTGCCGTTGCCCAGGTAGTTGGCGTCCTCGGTGCCGATGGGGTTTTCCAGCAAGGCCACACAGCCCAGCCCGAGCCGGGCCGCCAGGGCCGCGGTCTGGCGCACATGGTTGGACTGGATGGCACCCGCGGTGATCAGCGTATCGGCGCCGACCGCCAGGGCATCGGCACCCAGGTATTCCAGCTTGCGCAGCTTGTTGCCGCCCAGGGCCAGGGGCGTCAGGTCATCGCGCTTGATGTAGATATCGCGCCCGACCCACGCCGACAGGCGTTCGAGCTTTTCCAGAGGCGTGGCCTGGACCAGGAGTTCCAGACGGGTAAAACGGGCAAGCTGTTGTTTGATCATGGGTCCGAGCTGGCTGTAGGAGATGCCTGGACTATAGGCAGGGGCTTTTCCCCAGGCAACTGTCATTCGCTTATGCCGGAAAAATCTGAGTAAAGCACCATTCGTTCTTAATTACCGTTTGTGTCGGTGCCGTAAAGTGGAAGTCATTCAGGCGACCCAATGGGTCGGTCGTCCCCTCGGAGATTTGATCGTGAGCGAGCGTTCCAGCCATTGGCAACTACAGACCATCGTCGGCCAGCTGCGCAGCGCCCGGGATGAGTGGCGCAGCCGTAATGGCCGGGTCAGCGACGAACAGGGCGGCCGCGAGTTGCCATCGCGCCAGGCCATGGCCGAGATTCTCGAATCGCTCTGCGGCGCGCTGTTTCCCATGCGCCTGGGGCCGGTCGACCTGCGCGAGGAAAGCGAGGACTTCTACGTCGGCCACACCCTCGACGCGGCCCTCAATGCCCTGCTGGCCCAGGCTCGCCTGGAGCTGCGTTACGTGGCGCGGCACGGCGGTGAGTCGGACAGCGCGGTTCAGGCCAAGGCCGTGCAACTGATCCAGGACTTCGCCATGGCCCTGCCGGAACTGCGCCGGGTGCTCGACACCGACGTCCTCGCCGCCTACCACGGCGACCCGGCGGCGCGCAGCGTCGATGAAGTCTTGCTGTGCTACCCGGGGATTCTCGCGGTGATCCATCATCGCCTGGCCCATCACCTGTATCGGGCCGGGTTGCCGTTGCTGGCGCGGATCAGTTCGGAAATCGCCCACTCGGCCACCGGCATCGACATTCACCCCGGGGCACAGATCGGCCGCAGTTTCTTTATCGACCATGGTACTGGCGTGGTGATCGGCGAAACCGCGATCATCGGCGAGCGGGTGCGGATCTACCAGGCGGTGACCCTCGGCGCCAAACGCTTCCCGGCGGACGAGGACGGACAGTTGCAGAAGGGTCATCCGCGGCACCCTATTGTCGAGGACGATGTGGTGATCTATGCCGGGGCGACCATCCTCGGGCGCATCACCATCGGCCGCGGCGCCACCATCGGCGGCAATGTCTGGCTGACCCGCAGCGTGCCGGCCGGTTGCAACTTGACCCAGGCCAACCTGCAGCAGCATGAGGAAGGAACACAGCGCTGAGATCAGGAACAATCTTGTCGTCTGTTCCGGCCTCTTCGCCGCACCGCCGCGGAAGCAGGTCGCCCAGTTGCACGCGCGGGCAGCGCTGTCCAGCTCACGCCGTAGCGGCTGGCGCCAGCGCCTGAGCCAGGCGGTGCACTTCCCGTCACGGGACGAGTTCTATGCTTCCTCGACCAGTACGAACGGCATGTGCAGTTCCTGCGCCTGGTCCGTTGAAACACTGCTTCAGGCCTTGTCCAGCACCATGAACAAGGCCATGGTGATGGCCGGCAGGCCGAACACCGCCAGCCCGATCATCAACTCCGAAAGGAGGCTCTGGTGGGCGGTGATCACGCCGATGGCGCCGTTGACGATGGTCGCCAGCAGCCACATGCCGAGAAAGCCGGCGCCGAGGATTTGCCGGCTGATGCCCAGGCGCTGACCGAAGAACAGCGTGCCACCAAGCAGGATCAGGCCGATGGCGAGGATGATGGCGGTGTGCATGGCGCGTCCTCCAGGGCTGCGTTGTCTGTCAGCCCCAATGCTGATTTGTAGGCGCCGGATTGCTGGCGATAGCGGCCGATCGAGCAATGCAATGCCCCCTGGCCCCATCGCCAGCAAGCCGGCTCCTACAGGTTCGTATTCCAGCCTTGGCTGAGCGGTGCAGGGACCTACTCTCACCCCTCTCTGATACTGTAGATCGAAACCCGCGCCTTCACTGGCCACTGACCTGCAACAGATCCTCCAACCCAATCCGCCGGAACATCTCCGCGCGCACCCGATCGGCCATGGCATTGACGACTTCGGCACCGTCCTGGGACGGATCGATATGGCACCGGAACGGACGACGGCCATGGGGCATGTCGACGATCTCGACAATCGCCCGGGCCACTTCGGCCACATCGGCATCCGCCGGCTCCAGCGCCGCCAGGCCTTGCAACGCCTGATCCGCCACTCCGACATAAGGCCCCTCGGTGTATTCAAGCGCACGCACCTGGTCGGCGGGCGAACCGGAATGCACGAAGTGGTTGGTACCTTTGGTAAACGCCCCCGGCACCACGATCGAGGTTTCCACACCCCAGCGCACCAGTTCGCTGGCATAGGACACCGCCAGGGAATCCATCGCCGCCTTGGCCGCGAAATACGGGGCCAGGAACGGCGGCGTGCCGCCGCGAGCGCTGCTGGAGGAGACCCATATCACCAGGCCTTTGCCCTGCTTGCGCAGTTGTGGCAGGGCCGCGCGGTTGACCCGCTGGGTGCTCAGCACATTGATGTCGTAGAGCTGGGCGAATTGTTCCGGGGTGAAGGCTTCGGTAGGGCCGAAGGACATATGCCCGGCGTTGTGGATAAGCACATCCAGCCGGCCGCAGTCGGCGATGATCTGCGCCACACCTGCCTCGACCGACTCACTTGACGCCACGTCCAGCTCGACACTGCGCAAGTCCACCGAGTGCTCGGCGGCATAGCGTTGTACTTGCGCCACCTGCGGCGCATTGCGGCCAAGGGTTTCACGCATGCTGGCGTAGACGGTATGGCCGGCATCGGCCAGGGCGCGAGCAGTCAGGGCACCGAAGCCGCTGGAGGCACCGGTAATCAGAATCACGGATTTCATCGGGTTTCACCTTGGATTCGCTGGGGCAAGACCGCCCGTGAACCGGGCGATCATTCAGAGGGTGAGGCGCTGATCAGACCAGGCCACCGTTGGCGCGCAGAACCTGGCCATTGATCCAGCCGGCAGCCGGACTGACCAGGAAGGACACCACGTTGGCGATGTCTTCCGGCTGACCGAGACGCTCCAGCGGTGGCATCTTGGCGAAGGTCTGGATCTGCTCTTCGCTCTTGCCGTGCAGGAACAATTCAGTCGCCACCGGGCCGGGGGCCACGGCATTGACGGTGATCTGGCGACCGCGCAGTTCCTTGGAGAACACGTGGGTGAAGGACTCCACCGCCGCCTTGCTGGCGATGTACACCGCGTAGCCGGGCATGTTCAGGGCCACGGTGCTGCTGGAGAAGTTGACGATACGGCCACCATCGTTCATCCGGGTCGCGGCTTCGCGCAGGGTGTTGAAGGTGCCGCGGGTGTTGATGGCGAAGGTCTGCTCGAACAGATCATCGCTGTGCTGGGCCAGAGGCATGACCTTGAGGATGCCGGCGTTGTTGATCAGCACATCGACCTTGCCCAGCTGCTGCTCGGTCTCGTCGAACATCCGCGCGACATCGGCGGAGCTGGCGACATCGGCCCGGATCGCTATGGCCTGGTGACCGGCCTGACGCAGCTCCACCGCCAGTGCCGAGGCTTCGGTGGCGCTGCTGGCGTAGTTGATGGCGACGGCAAAACCTTCCGCCGCCAGCTTGCGAGCGATGACGGCACCGATGCCGCGCGAGGCGCCAGTGACAATGGCCACTTTCTGAGTCTGGGTAGTCATGTCGAATCTCCTGAGGTGTTCGTTGGGTGTGGGGCTAATTTCACATGTTTACCCAGGGTGATAAATGCCCGATAGTTGGCTTGACTGTTCAATAATCACCAACAATCAATCGCAACGGAGCCCCCATGGATCAAGTCAAGGCCATGAAGGTTTTTGTCCGGATCTACGAACGCAGCAGCTTCACTCTGGCGGCCGAGGACCTGAACCTGCCTCGCGCAACCCTGACCCATACGCTGAATCAGTTCGAGGCCTGGCTCGGTACCCGGCTGTTGGAGCGGAGTACGCGCCGCGTCCGCCCGACCCTGGACGGCGAGGCCTATTACCGCCGCTGCGTGCAGTTGCTGGCGGAGCTGGAAGAAGCCGAACTGGCGTTTCGTTCGGTGGCGCCCAAGGGGCGCTTGCGGGTTGACTTGCAAGGTACGCTGGCGAAGTACTTCGTGGTCCCGGCGCTGCCGGAGTTTCTCGAACGCTATCCGGATATCGACGTCTCGATGAGCGAGGCCAGCCACTTTATCGACCTGATCGCCGAGGGCGTGGACTGCGTGCTGCGCTCCGGCAATCTCGGCGATTCATCGCTGGTCGGCCGGCGCGTCGCCAACCTGCGGCAAGTGACCTGCGCCAGCCCGGCGTACCTGCGCAAATACGGCGAGCCACGGAGTCTCGCGGACCTGAGCCGGCATCAGGGCGTGAACTACGTTTCCAGGACCACCGGCAAACTGTTCCCGTTTGAGTTCACCGAGGCCGGCGAGCTGCGCGAGGTGCCCCTGGCGGGCCGGGTGTCGGTCTTCGGCGCCGAGATCTATGCCGCCTCGGCGGTTTCCGGGCTGGGGCTGATCCAGGTGCCGCATTACCGGGTGGCGGAACAGATCAGCCAGGGCTTGCTCAAGGAGGTCCTGCCGGACCATCCGCCACCACCGATGCCAGTGTCGGTGCTCTACCCGCAGAACCGGCATATGTCGCCGAGGGTGCGGGTGTTCGTGGACTGGATCAGCACGATCTTCGCCAAGGCAACGTAGAGACATGAAAGGTTTCAGCAACGGATAGAACCGCTGTCGGAGATGGTCTGAGTTCGGCGTATGCTGGACCACTTCGCTGAAACTGCCCAACGAGAGAGGATTCGATGACTTACCAAGCTGCCGAAAACCGCTACGACTCCATGCCCTACCGCCGCGTCGGACGCAGCGGGCTGGTGCTGCCGGCCCTGTCCCTGGGCCTGTGGCACAACTTCGGCGACAGCACGCCGATCGACACCCAGCGCGCCCTGTTGCGTACCGCCTTCGACCTGGGCATCAACCACTTCGACCTGGCGAACAACTACGGCCCGCCCTACGGCAGCGCCGAGATCAACTTCGGACGCCTGCTGCGCGAAGACTTCAAGCAGTACCGCGATGAACTGATCATCTCCAGCAAAGCCGGCTGGGACATGTGGCCCGGCCCTTACGGCCAGGGCGGCGGTTCACGTAAATACGTGCTCGCCAGCCTCGACCAGAGCCTGCAACGCCTGGGCCTGGACTATGTGGATATCTTCTACTCGCACCGCTTCGACCCGGACACCCCGCTGGAAGAAACCGCCAGCGCCCTGGCCACGGCCGTGCAGCAGGGCAAGGCACTGTATATCGGTATCTCGTCGTATTCCGGGGTGAAAACCCGCGAGATCGCGGCACTGCTGAAAGACTGGAAAGTCCCACTGCTGATCCACCAACCGGCCTACAACCTGCTCAATCGCTGGGTGGAAAAAGACCTGCTGGACACCGTCGAAGAACTGGGTACCGGGGTGATTGCCTTTACCCCGTTGGCCCAGGGTCTGCTGACCGACAAATACCTCAATGGTGTGCCGAAGGATGCGCGGGTCAATCGTCCGGGCGGCGGTTCGTTGCAGGCGTCGCACTTGTCCGAGGCAAACATCGCCCACGTGCGAGACTTGAATGAAATCGCCCAGCGTCGTGGCCAGAGCCTGGCGCAATTGGCCTTGGCCTGGACGCTACGCGATCCACGGGTGACCTCGGCCCTGATCGGCGCCAGCCGGCCGGAGCAGATCATCGAGAACGTCGGCGCGCTGAAGAACCTGAGTTTCACTCAGGAAGAACTGGCGGAGATTGATCGATTTGCCCAGGAAGGCGGGATCAATTTGTGGGAAAAGCCGTCGACGGCCGAGTGATCTCTGCGTTTGCGGTGGGTTGCAGTCAACGAAAACTTGCGCACGCTCCATGGCGTAATACTCTTTGGTCGGTGCCATTACGACTGTTTGCCTCGGACAGGCAACTTTGACTCGACTCACCCCGCAGGACGCTTTCCATGCTCAAGACCCTGGCGGTCGCCAACTACCGCTTGATCAACAAACTTCTGAACGAACCGGAAACCAGCCTGCACCCGGACCTGTAGCCGGCCCTGGCGCGCCTGATCGTGCAGGCTTCGGAGCAATTCCAGGTGAGGGTGGTGTCCCATGCCAGCCGCCTGATCGCGGCGTTGCAGCAGGACCCGGCGTGCACTTGCATCGTGCTGGAAAAGGAGCTGGGGCAGACCACCATTGTCGGCCAGGGGATGCTCGACGAGCCGGCCGGGAACTGGCCGGATTGACAGCGGCAGCCCAACCCCATGCAACGAGGCTCAACCAGGAGCCTGACCACCGGAATTTGCCGGACAGGGGGGCGGCGACTACCTTGATCGGGTTGCAGTACGGATCTTTTTTACCCGAGAGGGCTCCAAGCATGGATGCCAATGGCCAGATTCGATGGCCCCTCATTACAAGGAAAGTACCCATGACCCAGGCAAACACACCGGAAAAGCTCGATCCCCAGGACATTGTGAAACTGCTGGTGGCACTGCGGCGCGCGGTCAAAGCCCAACCCAACGGGCACGCCGCCAAACCGCGGTTGTAGGCGCTGGCTTGTCGGGACGCCGCACCGCAGCGATGGGGCCGACAAGCCTTGCGTTGTTCTCGCGGACGCCATCGCCGGCAAGCCGGCTCCCACAGGATCCGCGTAGAACTGGGGATCTACGTACCACGCAAAATAAAAAACGCCGACGCGGGTTGCTCGTCGGCGTTCAAACCTTGAAGAGATTATTTGCCAATCAGAACGCCGGCAGTACCGCGCCTTTGTACTTCTGGGCGATGAAGGCTTTCACTTCCGGGCTGGTCAGGGCCTTGGCCAGTTTCTGGATCGCGTCGCTGTCCTTGTTGTCCGGACGAGCTACCAGGAAGTTTACGTAAGGCGAGTCGGCACCTTCGATCAGCAGCGCGTCTTTAGCCGGGTTCAGGCCCGCATCCAGCGCATAGTTGGTGTTGATCATGTCCAGGTCGACCTGGTCCAGAACCCTCGGCAGCAGCGCCGACTCCAGTTCCTTGAACTTCAGGTGTTTGTCGTTCTTGACGATGTCTTTCGGCGTCGACAGCGCGTTGGTCGGGTCTTTCAGAGTAATCAGACCGGCTTTCTGCAGCAGCAGCAAGGCACGGCCGCTGTTGCTGCCTTCGTTCGGGATGGCCACGGTGGCGCCGTCCTTCAGCTCAGCCAGGCTTTTGACTTTCTTCGAGTAACCGCCGAAAGGTTCGACGTGCACGCCGATCACCGTGACCAGGTTGGTGCCCTTGCCTTTATTGAAGCCATCCAGGTACGGCTTGGTCTGGAAGTAGTTGGCGTCCAGGTGTTTCTCGGCCACCTGGCTGTTCGGTTGTACGTAGTCGGTGAACACCTTGATTTCCAGGTCCACGCCCTCTTTGGCCAGGGTCGGCTTGATCAGCTCGAGGATCTCGGCGTGGGGGATCGGCGTTGCAGCCACGACCAGTTTCTCGCCGGCCTGGGCCAGACCGGCCGTCAGAGCGGCCGCCAATGCGGTAAACAACAGAACCTTTTTCATGCAGTGTCCTTATCGAAAATCACGGTCGTCATCGACGACAGCCTTGAGAGAGGTGCCAGTAAAGTGATATCGCTGGCGTGGAGCAGAAGATACCGATATTTTTTATTCCAGAACAATATCTTTTATTCATCTTCATATTCCATTTTGTTCATGTTCTCTGCCCACCACATGCCTCTGTAGGAGCCGGCTTGCCGGCGATTCAGGCGACTCGGTGTGTCAGGGACACCGCGTTATCGTTCATCGCCGGCAAGCCGGCTCCTACAGAAGGTCAGGCGCCCGCGTGTTCCAGCAAGCGCTTGAGCGCCGCCAGTTCCTCGGCGGAACTGCTACCTATCCATTGCTCGATCAAGGCCAGCGGTGCCGGCAGATTCAAATGCTCCGGTAAAATCTCGTCGCCGCTGCTGACCAGCAAGGCGAAGTGAATGACATTCTCCAGCTCCCGGGTGTTGCCCGGCCAACTGTGCCTCTCCAGGGCGCGCTGGGCACTTTCACTGATCAGCGGCACCGGCAGGCTCAGGCGCTGGCTGTAGATGCCGAGGAAATACTCGGCCAAGGGCAGGATGTCGCCGACCCGTTCGCGTAGCGCCGGCAATTCCAGCTGGCCTTCGCTGAGGTAGTGATAGAGGCGCTCATGGAATTTGCCGACCGCCACCGCCTGCGCCAGGTCGATGCTGGTGGCCGCCACCAGGCGCACATCCACGGGGCTCGGCTGCGGCGCGCCGACCCGGGTGACTTCGTGATTCTCCAGCGCGGCGAGCAATTTCACCTGGATCGGCAGCGGCAGATCGCCAATCTCGTCCAGGTACAAAGTGCCGCCATTGGCCGAACCGAACCAGCCGGCGCGACTGCTGGCCGAGCCGCTGTAGGCCCCCACGGCATAACCGAACAGCTCGGCGTCGGCGTAGGTCGGGCTGATGGCGCCACAGTTCACCGAAACGAACAACCCGGAGCGGTCGCTGGCGCGGTGGATATGCCGGGCAAGCAACTCCTTGCCGGTCCCGGTCTCGCCCCGAATCAATACCGGCAGCGCCTTGGGCGCCAGGGTTTCGAGTTCTTCGCGCAGTTGCCGCGAACGCGGATCGACGAACACCAGCGCCTTGGCGCGAATACTCAGGGGGCTCTTTTCCGAATCGGGAAAGGTCAGCAGCGGCTGACCGAAGGTTTGATGCAGGCTCATGGCAGACTCCCGCCCCAAACCGCCAACTGGCGGGGGGCGTTCAAGCAAAAGAAAAAATTCAGGCGCGACGCAGGGAATGCTGTTCCATTCGGGTCTGCAGGCGGTACAGGTAGGCAAAACCCTGTTCCCAGCGCTGGTGACCGGACTTCACATTGATATGCCCGGCGCCGCTGAGGATGCTCGCTTGCGCGCCCCAGTCGCGGGCCAGTTCCAGGGTCCGTGGGGCGCTGACGGCGGCGTCGTTGTCGGAGGCGACGATCTGGCTCGGGAACGGCAACAGGTCGCTCGGAATCGGCGCAAAGTTACGCAGCGCCGGGGTACAGGCAGGACGCTCGACATCGGCCGGGGCCACCAGCAACGCGCCACGGACCTGGCGCAGCAGGTGCAGCGGCGCCGTTTGCGCCCAGTGGGCGACGGTGATGCAACCCAGGCTGTGGGCGATCAGGATCACCGGCGTGTCGTCGGCGGCAATGGCTTCGGCCAGGGCCGCGACCCAGTCTTCGCGACGCGGCGTCAGCCAGTCGGCCTGCTCCACCCGCGCACTGTTGGGCAGGCTGTTCTGCCAGTGGGTTTGCCAATGATCTTCTGGCGATCCTTGCCAGCCCGGCACGATCAGATAACGAATCGACTCGTTGCGCATGGGATACACCTCCTCCTGCGTTTGCGTTCCTGATCGAGTATAGGGAGGAGAGTTATATTCGTTAAGGAATAAGAAGCTATTTGTTAATACCACAAAGAAATATAAGAACTTACGAATCGCTCCCTGCCGACACAAACCCTGTAGGAGCCGGCAAGCCGGCTCCAGGTTTTCGCTCGGACACAAAATTTGCGAACCACTCGGACACTGTGGGAGCGGTGCTTGCCCGCGAAGGGGCCTTGAGCCTTGCGGTGTCGATCCGGCCGCCATCGCCGGCAAGCCGGCTCCTACAGGGTTTCGCTCGGACACAAAATTTGCGAACCACTCGGACACTGTGGGAGCGGAGCTTGCCCGCGAAGGGGGCCTTGAGCCTTGCGGTGTCGATCCGGCCGCCATCGCCGGCAAGCCGGCTCCTACAGGGTTTGTATAACCACCTTCAGCCTTGTGCCGCACTCACTGCCTGCGGGCTCTGGCGCTCGGCCCGGACAAACCGATTGGCCCGCCCGAACGTCCCGAAATCATTGAAGCGCACGCCCATCTCGGCCATCACCTTGTGCGCCACCGGCGCGGTCATCTGGCGGATGTAGAACGGTTCCTTGACCACGAAATGATGAATCCCGTGGGTGCTGCCGAAGTTGAAACAGAACGCCTGCAACGGCCACAGCCACCAGGGATTGAGCACCTGGGTCTGCTGGATCACATTGCCCGCTTCAAGATCCCCGTAATAGTGCATGTTCGAACTGACGAAATGCAGGCAAAAGGTCCGCAGCACATTCGGCCCGATAATCACCACCGCGGCGATATCGATCACCTGCATCACCGCCAGGGTATGGGCCGACCAGTCGATGGAGATGCCCAACAGACCGGCGATCCCGTTGGCCGCATGAAAACCAAGAAATACATACCACGCCCCCCAGTGCAGCAGCGCCAGCGGCGCATAGACCCGGAGCGTGCGTTTGAGGACGAAGAACTTGTGGCTCCAGGTCTTGGCCCGCCGCATGCGGATCAACGAGGACATCACGTTGTCGCCGACCATCAACAGACGGGCAATCCCCCACGGCTCGCCATTGGTAATGGCACGCTCCTCCATGTCCGCTTCAGTGCCGGAGACCTTGTGATGATTGAGGTGCAGATGGCGCCGAATCCACGGGTTGATGGTGCTCGGCCGCGCCAGCCAGACCAGTGCCAGCATCAGGTTGTGTGGCAGCCGTTGCTTACGGAAATACATGCTGTGGATCAGGTCGTGTTCCAGCTCGTGGGTCAGCGAGGCAAAAAAAGCATTCAGTAACAAACACCCCCACCAGGCCAGATAGCCGTCCACATAAAGCACCGCCGATCCGATCATGCCGGCCAGGGCAAACGCCAGGATGCCCGTGCCCAGGGCGTCCTGATGGTTCAGCAGCGGATAGCGTCGGCGCAATTCGACGCCCCGGGCCATGACCGTTTCACGAATACCGGCTGATCGTTGTTGAGCATTCAGGCGCTCGGGACTTGCGCAAACACCGTCCATGATTCCATCCTTTGGTTATTGATGTTCGTATCCTGCGCCGTCGCCGCATCAAAGGTCGTAGCCGCGAACGCCAACCCGTTGACCGGATACGCCAACATGCCAGAACCGACCTCGCTCTCCAGCTGGACCCGCGCCCTGCGCAAGCAGCTCGACGCCCTGGGCCTCGACAGCGCAGCCCTGTGCCGCGAAGCCGGGCTCGACCCGCAATTGATGGACGACCCCAACGCCCGCTACCCGCTGTCGGCCACCACGCGCCTGTGGGCGCTGGCCGTGGCCAGCAGCGGCGACCCGGCCATCGGTTTGCGGGTCTCGCGGTTTGTCAGTCCGACCACTTTCCACGCCCTCGGCTACGCGCTGGTGGCCAGCGGCAGCCTGCGCGAGGTATTCGAACGGATCGTGCGTTATCACCACGTGGTCAGCGATGCCCTGGAACTGGAATTCAGCCGCGAGGGCGAACGTTATCGTTTTCGCCTGCAAGTGCCCAAGGACGGCCCGGCGCCCGCCCCCGAAGCCATCGATGCCTTCGTTTCGATCTATGTGCGCACCTGCCGCAACCGCCTGGGTCGCGATTACGCGCCGTTGGCGGTGTATCTGCGACGCCCGGCACCGGCCGATCCAACGCCCTGGCACACGGTGTTCCGCGCGCCGGTGTTCTTCGCCGCCGAGGAGGACCGGCTGGAGTTCGCCTGTAGCGATTTCGACAGCCACCTGGACGATGCCAACCCGGAACTGGCCGAGCACAACGAGACGGTGCTCAACCGCACCCTGGCGCAATTGAAGCCGCTGACCTGGGAGCGCCGCGTGCGTGAGGCCATCGAGGCTCAGTTGCCGGAAGGCGAGCCGTCGGCGGAACGCATCGCCCAGACCCTGCACCTGAGCCTGCGCAGCCTGCAACGGCACCTGGCCGATGAAGGCGCGCGCTACGACACCCTGCTCAACGAATGTCGGGAGAACCTCGCACTGCTGCACCTGCGCGACCCGCAGTGCTCGCTGAGCGAGGTCAGCTATCTGCTCGGTTTTGCCGACACCAGCAGCTTCAGCCGGGCGTTCAAGCGCTGGACCGGGATCACTCCGGGGCAGTTTCGCGACGGCTTGCGCTGAGCGCACCAGTAACAGATTTTCACTCACTCGCCACGGAACGCAGGCGCTCCAGATCGAGGATCTCGAGCCCGCCATAGTGGGTGCGCAGGATGCCCTGCTGCTGGAAATCCTGGAGGATCTGGTTGGTGGTCTGGCGCGACAGCGACAACATCGCCGCCAACTGCTCCTGGGACACCTCGATCAATTGTCGCGAACGGTTCAGTTCGCCGTAGCCTTCGGCAATCAATAACAGACGGTGCGCCAGGCGCGCCGGGGCCGACATCAGGCTCAACTGTTCCAGGCCGAGAAAGGTCAGGCGCAGTTTCTGGCTCATCAGCAAGGCGAACTGCCGCCAGTACTCCGGGTGTTCGTCGAGCAGCTTGAGTAAAACATCCTGAGGCACCTGCAACAGAATGGTATGCCCCACAGCATAGGCATCGTGGGTCCGTGGCAGGCCATCGAACAGAGAAATCTCGCCGAACCAGTAAGGCAGTTCGATCACCCCGAGCAAGGCCTCCTTGCCCTTCTCGCTGAGGGTCCCGACCCTGATCGAACCTTCCAGCACCGCATACAGCCCGCACGGCGGATCGCCGCGCTGGAACAGGCGCTGGCCGGGCGTCAGGCGCCGGCCCTTGGCGGCGGCGAGCAGGCTATCCTGCAAGTGAGCGGGCAGGTGGTTGAACCAGTGTCCGGTCAGCAGGCGCGAGCGCCAGGCAGATACATCCATGAGAACTCCGAGACGATTGTCGTGTAGCTGACAGAGTGAAGGTTTCGCGTAGGGCATGATCCCATCACCCTACAGGAGGAATAACAATGAAAAACCTCGTCGAGCATCTCAGTCAATACGCCGACTATCACCGTGACCCGCGCAATATCGCCAGCCACTTCATCGGCATTCCCCTGATCGTGGTCGCCGTGGCGGTGTTGTTGTCACGGCCGGAGTGGCCGGTGGCCGGGCTCGGGATCAGCCCCGCAGTGTTTTTGGCGGTGGTCGCGGCGGTGTTTTATCTGCGCCTGGAACGGGACCTCGGACTGCTGATGACAGTGCTGCTCGGCCTATCCGTTTGGGCGGGCCAAACCCTCGCGGCACAGAGCACGCTGGTGTGGTTGGCGAGCGGAATCGGCCTGTTCGTGATCGGCTGGGCGATCCAGTTCGTCGGGCATTACTACGAAGGGCGCAAGCCGGCGTTTGTCGATGATCTCAGCGGGCTGATCGTCGGGCCGTTGTTCGTGGTGGCGGAGTTGTTGTTTTTGCTCGGGCTGCGCCAGGGCTTGAAACGCGCCATCGAGGAACGTTCAGGCCCGGTCGCCTTGCGCAGTAAAAATATCTCGGTATGAAACGGCGGGTACCGGAGCGCTGAGCACTCGCTCCGGTTCGATCCTTCAGCCGCAACCGACCTGCCCCCGTCCCCTCACTTGAGATCCTTGATCAGCACATCGGCGGCCTGGAACGACAGCGCGGCGATGGTCAGGCTCGGGTTGGAGGTCCCGCTGCTGGGGAACACCCCATCGCCGACCAGGAACAGGTTGGCGTGATCCCAACTGCGCTGATCCTTGTTGACCACCGAGGTCCTCGGATCGGCGCCCATGCGGTAAGTGCCCATCAGGTGCCCGGCCCCCTGGAAAGGGTAGCGCTGGCCCTCGTAGTCGAAAATACCGGCATTGAAGGCAGGGTCTGGATTGAGGTCGGTCAGCTCGGTGGCCCCCAGCAACTCCTTGATGATGTAGCTGGCGGCGATACGTGCCTGCTTGAACCCTTCCTTGGTGTAGTTGGACAGGTCATAGTGGATCTCGGGTCGCGGGATACCCAGGCGATCCTTGTAAACGGCCGAAGGGCTGATGTAGCAGTTGGCACGGTCCGGATCATCTTCCACCTGCTCCACCAGGAAGCCGATGCGGAACTGGCGGATCAACCGGTCGTTGAGGGCCTTGATCAACGCGCTGCCATAGAGCGTCTGTGTTGGCTGGTCGGTGCCCGGCAGTGGATTGCTCTTACTGGCGTTCTTGCCATCGACCAGGTCGGAAACCGTGGTATAGGGGTCACCGACCGGCCAGTTCCAGCCTTCATTTCCGATCTCTATCCGCCAGGCCGCGCGCTGGCGGCGAAACGCCCCGTCGCGCAGGCTCTCGATACCGGCGGTGGACACCGGTCCACGATATGGGAACACCGATTTCCCCTCCGGCATCATCCCCCAGGCGAGATAGATCGGATGGTCCGACAGGCTGCGCCCGACCTGCCCGCTGCTGTTGGCAACGCCGTGAGGCCACTGGGTGCTGGTGGAGTTGAGCAACAATTTGGGGGTCTCGATGGCATGCGCGGCGATCACATAACGCTGCGCGGTCGCCACCCCGGTACCGGTGGGTGGGCCATCGCCGAGTTGATACTGGATGAATTCGATGCCGCTGATGCCCTTGTCCGCCGCCACCGTCACCCGACTGGCCACGGTCTTGTAGAGCACCCGCACATTGCCGGTTTCCAGGGCCTTGTTCAGGGTCACCGTGGCATCGTACTTGGCCTGGATCGGACAGATCGGCGTGCAGTTGGTATTGCCCGCGCACACTCGTCGGCCGGCATAAGGCTCGGAGTTCCGGCCAGCAGGAGTCGGACTCACCACCAGCGGCAAGCCGGCGAACGACTTGCCCTGTACCGCCTGCACAAAGCTGCCGTCAACCAGTGACAGGGGAATGCTGTGCATCGGAAACTCGTAACCTTGCGAGAAGGTCAGGCCCAGGTAGCCCTGGTCGGCTACCGCGGCCGACACACCGATCTCCTCCTCGGCCCGGCAATAGGCGCTCTGCAAATCGTCATAGCCAATCGGCCAGTCGACGCCGACACCGTAAAGAGTCTTCAGGCGGAAGTCGTTGGGCAGCATCCGCAGGCAGGTGCCGACCCAATGCCAGGTGGTGCCGCCACCGACGCGCTCATAGGTGCTGGCGAAGGCCAGCGGACCTTTCTGTACCAGATAACTGATATTCGGGTCCTTCCAGCCATTGATCAGATCGGCGATGGTGGGCCGTGGCGCGTTTTGCATGGCGGGGTTGAGCTCGGGGTGCAGCACAGGCTCCAGCGTGCTGGCCGGCGGGTAAGGCGACTCCGGCGTTTTCAGGGTGGCGGTATAGAAGCGCTCCATGTATTCGCTGCGGTTGGCCGGTATCGACGGACCCGACTCCAACACCAGGACCTTCACTCCAGCCAGGCCCAACTGGTAGGCGATGATGCTGCCCGCCAGGCCGGCACCGACGATGACCACATCCGCATGTTCAGTGCTCATGACCAGGCTCCTTGTTTTGCACTCGCCGGTACGCCGGTGAAAGCCTCCAGGCTCGGCGGTGTTTCACTCCAATAACCGAAATGGAACTGGCTGTAGCCCATGGGATGGGCCTGCGCGACCTTCCACGCCCAACTCTCCTGATAGGCCAGGTCAGAGACCACCCATTGCCGGTCCTTCTTGGAGAAACCGACGTTATAGGGTTGGTACCAGACCCCCAGCAGCCAGAGCTTCATGATCGAACGGGCCGCCTCGGCGGTTTGCGTCTGAGCCGGCTGTGCGCCACTCATGAGGATCGCCTGGGCAATCTGGTCAGGCGTCTGATGATCGGCCAGCAGCGTCGCATACTGGCTGAGCAGCGCGGTAAGCACCCGGTCCGTAAGCTTGGGCCGGATGTAGGTCAGAAATTGCGGTGCCAGTGCGATGGGATCGATCGGTGGCGCCAGCTTGTCGGCCGAAATACCCAGCAGGGCCGAGGACAAACCGATGAAATTATCCAGATCAGTACTCATGGCTTACTCCCTGTGCCCGTGGTGGATTGGGCACGTTCAAGCAAATAGGTGAAGTCGGCAAAAGCGGTACGTGGGTTCTGCGTCACACGGGTCGTGGCGTTGTTATGGCATTCCATGCAACTGGACGACGCCTGCGGCACCGAGCCCTGGATAAAGGTTTCCAGGGTGGTGTTGGCCAGGAAGGTCGGCGCCGGAGTGCCCAGCGGGTTGGTCGGGGACGGCACCTCGCAGTCGGCGGCCGGTTGGGTCGGCCACTGGGTGCTGATCAACTGGTAGTTGGCCCAGACACTATTGCGATTCACCGTGCGCAGCAGGCTCTGATAGGTGCTGTTCAAGGTCTTGGTCGCCGCGCTCAAGGGGGTCTCACGCACGATTTGCGAAGGCGTGGCCTTGACCGCCGGGTTCCAGGGACGCGGCGGCGGTTGATTGACCGGCGCGTTGCTGGCTGCGTTGTAGAACAGGTAAGGTCCTGTGCGCTGCGCCAGCGGCGTGGTCTTTTCCGGCACATTGTCCACGTGCTCGAAGGTCGACCAGACCCACTGCGGCGCACCGGCGGTCTTGTGCACGATGTGCAGCCCCACCAACCCCACCGGCTCGGCCTTGCAGGACTCGGCAACGATAGGCCCATGGGTCGGATCGCTGTTGCCGGGGGTGTAGACCAGAGCATCGACTGTATGGAAGCGCGAGCGCTGGTCATTGCCGTCAAGCACCTTCCAGGACGCCTTGACCATGACCGCCCCGACTTGCCGGGTCTTGTTCGAGCCACAGCTGAACGCCACGCGATTGTGCGGGTTGGCCGCGAAGAACGCCTGTTGTCCCTGGACGCTGTAGAGCCCCTTGCCGGTGATGTCGTTGAACATCGACTGGTTCACCACAATCTCGTTGCGGGTGTAAGTCCCGGTCTGATCCACCAACGGGCCACTCTGGAACGGCTGGATAAACTCATCCAGCACGTCCGGGACCTTGCCCATCTGTTGCAACAGGCGCCCGGACTTGAGGCCCTCGCAGGCCTTGGGAAGGGTCGGCGGGGCACTCCAGCCAGCGGGGGTCTGGCCCTTGGGCAGAAAGATCTGATAACTCTCTCGCCAGCTTTCCCAGACAGTGGCGCCATCCTGCTTGCCAATCTGGACACCGGTATTGGGATTACCGTTCTCCAATGCCGGCCAGTTCAGAGCGATAAAGGTCTGCCATGACAGCACATCGAAATCCTGTTGCAGGCTGCTCAGCGTAGGGGCTGGTGGAGTGACCACCGTGACATCGAAGGGAATTTGCGTCGACAACGTGGGGGCGGCGAAGGTCATGGGACTCAGCAGCGCGCAAAACAAAGCACCACCCAGAGCCGGGCAGGGCCGACAGACTTCCATTTTCATGCGTGTATCTCCTTGGCATCAGGCTAACCAGGAGGTAAAACGCCGGTCCTTCAAAGACTCTTTAACTGCGCCCTCCTGGCATAACCAGCAGCGTAGATAAGGATTCGAAAGGTCATGGAGCGCTTGTTAGATCGAAATGAACTAAAGGCAATAGCTAATAGCCGTATTTTTTGGAAAGCCCCACGGCAACACGCCGACCGGCCAACGCGAGGAGAAAAGCGCGGACAGCAGCGGGCAAGCCATCGAAGCGTCGACGGCTCGCCCGGACGTTTCAGAGAGTGGCGAGTTTCTGCCAGACCTTGGGCTTGAAGAACAAGGTTTCCCCCCGCGTCAGGCCGATCAGGCTGTCGTGGTCCTTCACCACTTCGGCTTCGATCAGTTCGCTCTGGCCTTCAACCTTCAAGGTCACCCGGGTCGTCGCACCCAGCGGACGGATATCGCGCACTTCGGCGGCATGGTGGTCTTCCAGCTCATGGCGCGACAGCGACACTTCATGGGGCCGGAACAGCACATGGTTGTCGTCCCCCAGGTGCAGGCGGTTGGAGTCACCGAGGAAGTGGTAGACGAAATCACTGGCCGGGTTCTCATAGACCTCGCCCGGTGAGCCGATCTGCTCGATCACGCCCTTGTTCATCACCACGATACGGTCGGCGACTTCCATCGCTTCTTCCTGATCGTGGGTCACGAACACCGAGGTCAGGTTGATATCTTCGTGCAGTCGCGCCAACCAGCGCCGCAGCTCCTTGCGGACCTTGGCATCCAGCGCGCCGAAGGGTTCGTCCAGCAGCAACACCTTGGGTTCCACCGCCAAGGCCCGGGCCAGGGCAATACGCTGGCGCTGACCACCGGACAACTGCTCCGGGTAACGGTCGGCCAGCCAATCGAGCTGCACCATGTTCAGCAGCTCATGGACCTTGGTCGCGATCTGGCTTGCGTTCGGGCGCTGGTTCTTCGGCTTCATGCGCAGGCCGAAGGCGACGTTGTCGAACACCGTCATATGCCGGAACAGCGCGTAGTGCTGGAACACGAAACCGACGTTGCGATCACGCACATCGTGGCCGGAAACGTCTTCGCCGTGGAACACGATACTGCCCTCATCCGGGGTTTCCAGCCCGGCGATGATCCGCAGCAAGGTGGTCTTGCCGCAACCGGACGGGCCGAGCAAGGCCACCAGCTCGCCGCTCTGGATATCCAGATTGATGCGATCCAGGGCCTTGAAGGCATTGAAGTTCTTGCTGACATTACGGACTTCGATCGACATGACTTATTCCTCCGCGGCGCTGGCGCGCAGGCGGTTGATACGGTTTTCGCTCCACTGCTTGAGCAGCAGGATGAAGAGCGCCAGGATCAGCAACAGGCTCGCCACGGCGAACGCGGCCACGTGGTTGTATTCGTTGTAGAGGATCTCGACGTGCAGCGGCAGGGTATTGGTCACCCCGCGAATGTGCCCGGAAACCACCGACACCGCACCGAACTCGCCCATCGCCCGCGCGGTGCAGAGCACCACGCCGTAGATCAGGCCCCACTTGATGTTCGGCACGGTGACATGCCAGAACATCTGCCAGCCGTTGGCGCCCAGCAGGCGCGCGGCCTCTTCTTCCTGGGTGCCCTGCTCCTGCATCAGCGGGATCAGTTCCCGGGCGACGAAAGGCACGGTGACGAAGATGGTCGCCAGGACGATGCCCGGCAAGGCAAAGACGATCTGGATGTCGTGATCCGCCAGCCAGGGGCCGAAAAAGCCCTGGGCGCCGAACATCAGCACGTAGACCAGACCCGCAATCACCGGCGAGACCGAGAACGGCAGGTCGATCAGGGTCACCAGCATGCTCTTGCCACGGAACGAATACTTGCTCACGCACCAGGCGGCGCTGACCCCGAAGACCAGGTTCAGTGGCACCGAGATCAGCACGGCGATCACCGTCAGTTTCAGCGCCGAGAGGGCGTCCGGTTCGAAGATCGCGGTGAAGAACGCCCCCAGGCCGAGTTTCAGGCCCTGGGACACCACGATAAACAGTGGCAGGAGTAAAAACAGCGCAAAGATCAGCCAACCAAGGCTGATCAGGATACGCCGCGAAACGGCGCTGCCACGGCGGGCAGCGTTGGCCGACGAGGCGGCGGTAATAGACGATTGGGACATTTTCCGCGCCTCCTTATGGGGTTTCAATGCGCCGCTGCAACAAGTTGATCAGCAGCAACAGGACAAAGGAAACCACCAGCATCAGCACGCCGATGGAGGTCGCGCCGGTATAGTCGTATTGGTCGAGCTTGACCATGATCAGCAGCGGCAGGATCTCGGTTTTCATCGGCATGTTGCCGGCGATGAAAATCACCGAACCGTACTCACCGACACCGCGGGCGAAGGCCAGGGCAAAACCGGTCAACCAGGCGGGCAGCAGCGCCGGCACCAGGATGTAGCGGAACACTTGCAAGGGCTTGGCCCCCAGGCAGGCGGCGGCCTCTTCGATTTCCCGGGGGATATCGGCCAGCACCGGCTGCACGGTGCGCACGACGAACGGCAGCGTGACGAAGGTCAGCGCCAGGGTAATGCCCAAGGGGGTGTAGGCGATCTTGAAACCGAGGTCGGCGGCGAACTGCCCCACCAGGCCTGTCGGCGTGTACAGCGCGGTCAGCGCGATACCGGCCACGGCGGTGGGCAAGGCGAACGGCAGGTCGATCATCGCATCGATGATCTTGCGACCGGGAAAGGTATAGCGCACCAGCACCCAGGCCAGCAGCGTACCGATAATGCCGTTGACGATCGCGGCGTACAGCGCGGTACCGAAGCTCAGTTTCAACGCCGCCAGCACGCGCGGCGCGCAGATGATGGCGTAGAACTGGTCCCAGGTGAGTTGCGCGGCATGTACAAACATCGCCGCCAGGGGGATGAGTACGATCAGGCTGAGGTACACCAAGGTGTAGCCCAGCGTCAGCCCGAAGCCGGGTATGACGGGGGAGATACGACGCGACATAAAAGTCCTTGGTTAACGGGTAGATACCACTGTAGGAGCGTCGACCGGCGGCTCCTACAGGTAGTGTGGCTTACTGCGCCGTGTAGATCTGGTCGAACACGCCACCATCATTGAAGAACTTCGGTTGGGCCGCTTTCCAGCCGCCGAAGTCTTTGTCGATAGTCACCAGATCCAGTTTAGGGAACTGTTGGGCGTACTTGGCGGCGATCTTCTCATCCCGTGGACGGTAGAAGTTCTTCGCGGCGATCTCCTGGCCAGCCGGGCTGTACAGGTGCTTGAGGTATTCAGTGGCGATCTCGCTGTTGCCCTTTTTCTCGGCATTCTTGTCGACCACGGCCACCGGTGGCTCGGCGAGGATCGACAGGGACGGCACGACGATATCGAACTTGTCGGCGCCGCCGTCTTCCTTCAAGGCCAGGAAGGCTTCGTTTTCCCAGGCCAGCAGCACGTCGCCCTGACCGTTGTTGACGAAGGTGATGGTCGAGCCGCGAGCGCCGGTGTCGAGGATCGGCACGTGCTTGAACAGCGCCTTCACGTATTCCTGAGCCTTGGCTTCGCTGCCGCCGGCTTTCAGGCCGTAGGCCCAGGCGGCGAGGAAGTTCCAGCGCGCACCACCGCTGGTTTTCGGGTTCGGGGTGATCACCGAGACATCTTTCTTGAGCAGGTCGCCCCAGTCCTTGATGCCCTTGGGGTTGCCCTTGCGCACCAGGAACACGATGGTCGAGGTGTAGGGGGTGCTGGCGTCCGGCAGGCGTTTTTGCCAGTCCTCGGGCAAGGTCTTGCCGAGCTTGGCGATTTCGTCGATATCGCCGGCCAGGGCCAGGGTCACTACGTCGGCACGCAGGCCGTCGATCACGGCGCGGCCTTGCTTGCCCGAACCGCCATGGGATTGCTGGATCTTCACATTGTCGCCAGGATGGGCCTGCTTCCAGAAGCGGGTGAATTCGGCGTTGTAGTCCTGGTACAGCTCACGGGTCGGGTCGTAGGACACGTTGAGCAACTCGTAATCCTTGGCAACGGCGGAACCGGCAAATACGGCACTGGCGAACGCGGCCAGGGCGTAACGGCGAATCGACGACATGCTGAAACTCCCGAAAATGTGGGTGTATTGGCTTTTTTCTGATGGCGCTTGCGGCCCGCATTCGGGCTCGAACGCTCTGGTGTTGACCGGGGCTCATGGGATGGCGCCCGCAGGTGATCAGTCGCGCCGCTGATTGAACAGAGGAAGACGCGCGGCTCAGCTGGGTTTGCTGCCCGGGTTTTGCAGACGGAATTTTTCCTTGCGTTCGATCTGGACCACTTGTGCGTTGTGAACGGTGATCTCGACGGCGCCGAAACGCAGGTCGCGCAAGGCGCTCTGGATCTCACGCAGAATGGTTGCTTCGTCCTGGCCGTCAACGCTACGCAGAGATGCGCTCATGGTCGTGCTCCTGAAATGAGAGTTGCCCCGGCAGTGGGGCACTGCTTGTGGCGTGAGGGCAATCTTAGACAGGCGAAGTTATTCTTAAAAATACTATTTAAGAATTTTAATATAACCAAAATATCATTAAGGGAACTGCAAGGAGTGGCCGCCGCTGCGCGTCGGATCGCCAGCAAGCCGGCGCCTACAGGAGATCGTGTCAAATGCAGGATTTCGTATGGCACAGCCCCAGTAACAGGGGCTGTGCCGGACAAGGGATTTGTGGAAGGCACAAATCCTGTGTGGGAGCCGGCTTGCCGGCGATGGCGTCCGGACAGACGGCGTAAGACTCAAGCGGTCAGGCAATCACCGGCGCGCACAACCAATCGAGCTTCTCCGCCGGCATCGGCCGTCCGAACCAGTAGCCCTGCCCCAGGTCGCAGGACTGATCAAGCAGGAAGCGCGCCTGCTCGGCCTGTTCGATGCCTTCGGCCTGGACCTGCATGCCCATGCTTTGCGCCAGGGCGATGACCACCCGGACAATCGCCGCATCGTCTTCGTCCCACGGCAAACCGGCAACGAAGCCCTGGTCGATCTTGAGTTTCTGCACCGGCAGCCGCTTGAGCCGCAGCAACGAGGAATACCCGGTGCCGAAATCGTCGATCGCCAGGCTCACCCCCAGTTCGCGCAAGCGATGCAGTTGCTCCAGCGCCACCTCCGGGTCGTCCATCACCGCGCTTTCGGTCACCTCCAGCTCCAACAACGCCGGGTCCAGACCGGTGTCGTCGAGCACCTTCGCCACCTGCTGGTACAGCTCGCGCCGGGCAAACAGACGACTGGAGACGTTCACCGCGATAAACGACAGCTTCACGCCGTCCTGCAACCACTGGCACATCTGCTGGCAGGACTGCTGCATGACCCAGGCGTCGATCTCGGCGATCAGCCCGGTGCGCTCGGCAATCGGGATAAACTCGCCGGGCGACACCAACCCGCGCTGCGGATGTTCCCAGCGCACCAGGGCTTCGACCCCGATCAGCCGGCTGCTGCTCAGGTCATGCACCGGCTGGTAATAGACCCGCAACTCGTCCTGCTCCAGCGCCCGACGCAACTCACCCGCCATTTCCACCCGATGCTGGGCATGGGCGGTCAGCTCCTCGGTGTACAGGGCATAACCTTCACGCCCCGCGCTCTTGGCCTTGAACAAGGCCGAGTCGGCATTGCGCAGCAATTGCTCGGCATTCAACGAATCGCTGGGGAACAGGCTGATGCCGATACTGGCGCTGATAAACAACTGATGCCCATCGAGCTGGAACGGCTCCTTCAAACCCTCGATCACCCGCTGTGCCAGGGCCGCCGCTTGCACCACCTGTGGGCAGTTCTCCGCCAACACGGCGAACTCGTCACCGCCCAGGCGGGCCAGGCTGATGCCACTGCCGAACAGCTGCTGCAGGCGCTCGCCGACCGCCTTGAGCAATTGGTCGCCGATGTTGTGGCCGAGGCTGTCGTTGATGATCTTGAAGTGATCCAGGTCGATCAGCAGCAAGGCGCAACCGCGCTTGTGCACCTGCGCCGAGGCCAGCGCCTGGCTGGCGCGGTCGGTGAACAGCAGGCGATTGGGCAGGCCGGTCAGAGGATCGTAGTTGGCCAGTTGCGCCAGCTCGTGCTGCGAGTCCTTGATCGCGCTGATATCGGAAAACACCGCGACATACTGGCTGAGCTGCCCCAGATCGTCGTGGATCGCCCGGATCGTCTGCCACTGCGGATAGATTTCGCCGCTCTTGCGCCGGTTCCAGATCTCACCGCTCCACTCGCCGGTGGCCTCCAGCGCCTGATAGACCTTCTGGTAGAAGTCCGCCGAATGCCGGCCGGACTTGAACAGGTTCGGCCGCTCCCCCAGTACCTCGGCTTCCTGATAACCGGTAATGGCGACAAAGGCGCGGTTGACGTGGACGATCAAACCGTCCTTGTCGGTGACCAATACCCCCTCGCGGGTGCAATCGAACACCGCCGCGGCCTGGCGCAAGCGTTCACGATCCTCGGACCCGGGCTTCAAGTCCGGGACGGCGTGGCCGAAACGCTGGTAACGGGCATGGATCAGGAAAATCAGCACGGCGCTGACACTCACCCACAGGTAGCCGCGAGCGATCTGCCAATGCACCAACTGCTCAGGGTCATCGAAAAAACTGCTCAACAGGTGCTGGCTGAGCTGGATCCAGAGGACCGACAGCAGCAGGTAAAGCAGACCTGACCTCAGGGCATTGCGATTTGAAATCGACATAAACGGTACTAATTCCCTCTAGAAACGCCAAACTGCCCTACAAATTGGCCGGAATTATAGAGTAAGAAACATCCCGCCACTCTTATCTGAAACAGCGACTGGTTTTCTCTGTGGGCTCGGTGATAATGCACGGGCTGTTCTTTACTTTTTCGAGGGCCATACAGCCTATGTGGTACAACGGTTTTCTTGACCTGTCAGCCTGGCAAGTAGTGGCGGTCACCCTGTTGATGACCCACGTGACCATTGTCGGCGTCACGGTCTATCTGCATCGCTATTCGGCCCACCGCTCCCTGGAGCTCAACGGTGGCCTGAAACACTTTTTCCGCTTCTGGCTGTGGCTGACCACGGCACAGAATACTCGCGAGTGGACCGCGATCCACCGTAAACATCACGCAAAATGTGAAACCGTCGACGACCCCCACAGTCCGGTGATCCTCGGCCTGTCCACGGTTCTGCGTACCGGTGCCGAGCTATACCGGGCCGAGGCCAGCAACCCCGAGACCCTGCGCATCTACGGCAAGAACTGCCCGGACGACTGGCTCGAGCAGCGCCTCTATTCGCGCTACAAAATGCTCGGTATCGCCCTCATGGCGGTGATCGACCTGCTGCTGTTCGGCGCCATCGGCATCACCGTCTGGGCCATCCAGATGATGTGGATTCCCTTCTGGGCCGCCGGCGTGATCAACGGCCTGGGCCACGCGGTCGGTTATCGCAACTTCGAATGCCGTGACGCCGCCACCAACCTGATGCCCTGGGGCATCCTGATCGGCGGCGAAGAGCTGCACAATAACCACCATACCTACCCCAACTCGGCCAAGCTGTCGGTCAAGAAATGGGAATTCGACCTGGGCTGGGCCTGGATCAAGGTCTTCAGTTTCCTGGGACTGGCCAAGGTGCAACGTGTCGCGCCCATCGCCCACCGGGTCGAAGGCAAGGGTCACCTGGACATGGACACGGCCATGGCGATCCTCAACAATCGCTTCCAGATCATGGCCCAGTACCGCAAGCTGGTGATCGCCCCGCTGGTGCAACAGGAGCTGGCCAAGGTCGATCATTCGGTACGCCATCAGTTCCGCCGGGCCAAGCGCCTGCTGTCGCGGGAAACCAGCCTGCTCAGCGAAAACCACCAGGTGCGCATCGAAACCATGCTCGCCCATAGCCAGGCACTCAAGGTAATTTACGAGAAACGCCTGGCCCTGCAACAGATCTGGGTCAAGACCAGCTCAAATGGCCACGATATGCTTGCCGCGATCAAGGATTGGGTCCACGAAGCCGAGGCCAGCGGCATCCAGTCGTTGCGCGACTTCGCCGATCAGCTGAAAACCTACTCGTTGCGTCCCTCGGTTGCCTGACACCGTTGATCGGCGCGCCCCTTCCCGGGGCGTGCCAAACGGAACTTAGCGGCCCTGGCCCTATCTCAAAAACACGTCGCCATCCCGGCGGGTTGTAGCGTGGCCGTGCCGCCTTAACGGTCGGCACGTCCTGTGAGATGAGTGCCGATGGTCAACAAGAATTCGAAACCGCCTTCCCTCCCACAGTGGCCAAAAGCCGCTGAAACCCTGCTGGCCTTGATGCACGCCCAGGCGGAAGTCGCCCGCCTGGGCGAACGCGAACAACTCTTCAGTTCCCTGCTGGTCAGCGTCAATGCGGTGCTCTGGGCACTGGACTGGGATACCCAGCAGATGCTCTATGTCAGCCCCGCCTACGAGCGGATCTTTGGCCGCTCGGCCGGCCTGCTTCTGGCCGACTACCGCGAATGGCGCAACAGCATCTACCCCGACGACCTCGACTACGCCGAGCGCAGCCTGGCCCAGGTGCTGGAAAAAGGTTCGGTGGAGGATCGCGAGTACCGCATCATCAGTGCCGACGGGCAGATTCGCTGGCTCAGCGACAAGTGCTTCATCAGTCGCCATGCCGAGCCGCGGCAACGGGTGATCGTGGTCGGCATCGCTGAGGACATCACCGAGAAGAAAGCGCTGGAAGACGAGTTGCAGCGCCTGGCCACCACCGATGTGCTGACCGGCAGCAGCAACCGCCGGCACTTTTTCGACAGTGCCCATCGCGCCTTCGAAGAGGCCCGCCTGCAGAATTCGCCCCTGGCGTTCCTGCTGCTCGACATCGATGACTTCAAGCTGATCAACGACACCTACGGCCACCCCGAAGGCGACCTGGTGTTGCAGCGGATCGCCGAGACCGGACGCGGTGCGCTGCGCATTGGCGATCTGTTCGGTCGGATTGGCGGTGAAGAATTCGCCGCGCTGCTGCCCGGCTGCGCACCGGAGATGGCCCGGCAGATCGCCGAGCGCCTGCAACGGGAGATCCAGCGCCTGAGCTTCAGCCACGACGGCAAAGGCTTCGGCGTTACCGTCAGCCAGGGCCTGACCAGCCTGACGCCGGAGGACGAGAGCCTCGATCCGCTGTTCGCCCGGGCGGACAGCGCGATGTACCAGGCCAAGCGCCAGGGCAAGAACCAGATCGTACTGGCGTAACCCCCGTTGTAGAGGCCGTCTTGCCCCTGGACTCGCAACGCCGGTCAACGCAATCACTGTGGGGGCCGGCTTGCCGGCGATGAGGCCAGCAAGCCTTGCATTGATCTCACGGCCGCCATCGCCGGCAAGCCGGCTCCTACAGGGTTATGTGTACAACCCGGAGGCGGGGGATCATCAGTTTTTGCGCAAACGCATCAACTCCGGCAACCCGACTTTGAGCAAGCGCGCCGTGCGGCTCTTGGCGATTTCTTCAACGCCCTCATGGGGCGTCAGCCGCGCCATTTGCGCCGCCAGGTTCATCACCAGGGCCTCGCGCGAGTAAACCCCGCCACCGAGCTGATAGACCGCCGCAATCAGCTCCCGCAACTCCAGCGGCAGACGCCAGCGCGTGCGCAGCGCCGAACCGAAGCCGGCGCCAAGGGCATAGAGCGATTCGCCGATCAGTTCATCATCCAGCTCACCGCCCGCGCTCAGCCACTCCTGCAAACACCGCAACAAGGCCAGGTCACCCAGACGATGCAACAACCCGGCGCAATAACAACGCTCCTGATCCAGATCGAGCAAGCGCGCCAGGGAGTAGCCATATTCGGCCGTGTGCAGCGACAACTCCCAGTAACGCTCGGCGTAGTCACCCAGGGCCGCATCACTGAGCCGGGCACTGCGCTTGAGAGTCAGGCCGAGGATCAGGTTCATGCTCTGCGCCGCACCGAGCCGTTGCAACGCCTGGGCCAGAGTCTGCACCGCACTGCCATGATGCTGGGCCGCACTGTTGGCTGCCGCGATCAGCACGGCGGTGATTTGCGGGTCGGTGCGGATTTCCTGCTCCAGCAGCTTCAGGTCAAGGCCGCCGGGATTGAGGCTGCGGTTGACCGCCACCTGTACATCCGCCATCAGCGGCGCACCGTCCGACTCCTCGCGACGGCGTTCGAGAAACTTCGCCACGGTCATGCCCGGTACCAGGGCCGGAATTTCGCACGAGACCGCCTGTCCTGCATCCAGCAACAGATCCTGCAGGCGCTGGGTCAGGCTCTCCATATTCAGCGGTTTGGTCAGGTAAGCCGTCGGTTGCAGCGGCAGGATTTCCCGCACGCTGGCCACGTCGTTACGCGAGCCCACCAGAATGAACGGCAGTGGCGGAGTGCGTTTTTTCTGACGCAGGCCGCGCAGCAGGCTCAGGCCATCGACACCCGGCAACTCCCAGTCCGCAATCACCAGATCGAAGGCTTGCTCGCTGAGCAACTCAAGCGCGTGGTGGCCATCAGCACAGATTTCCAATCGGGCATCACAACGCACGTTCAACAGCACCTGCTTCAACAGGTCCCGTGACCAAGGCTCCGCCTCGACAATCAACACACGGGGTACAGCGGGTAAATCCACAGCAGTCATCAAGCACTCTCCGAGAGCAATCCTGACACATTAGTCAATACACGCAGGCAGATACAGCCAAAAGCCACTATTACGCCGCCGTGAAACAAAAAAACCCGCCGAAGCGGGTCTTTTTGTCTATCGAGTCACAACTCAGGCGAGTTCAGCGAAGCACTCTTCGATGATTGCCAGGCCTTTGTCCAACTGCTCGTCCGGCGAGGTCAGCGGAACCAGTACGCGCAACACGTTGCCGTAGGTGCCGCAGGACAGCAGGATCAGGCCCTTGTCACGGGCCTTGGCCACGACCTGAGCCACAGCGGCCGCGTTCGGCTTGTGGCTGTCGCCGCCTTCGAACAGCTCGATCGCGATCATCGCGCCCAGGGCCCGCACTTCACCGATCACCGCCGGGTACTTGGCCTGAATCTTCTTCAGACCGGTCACCAGGCGCTCGCCGACCGCTTTGCAGCGATCCAGCAGGTGCTCTTCCTCAAACACTTCCATCACGGCCAGGGCCGCGGCGCAAGCGATCGGGCTACCGGCGTAGGTGCCGCCGAGGCCGCCGGGCGCAATGGCGTCCATGTATTCGGCCTTGCCGCAGACACCGGCCAACGGGAAGCCGCCGGCAATGGATTTGGCGAAAGTGGTCAGGTCGGCGGCAACGCCCATCTGCTCCATGGCGAAGAAGGTACCGGTACGACCGGCGCCGGTTTGCACTTCGTCGGCGATCAGCAGGATGCCGTGCTGGTCGCACAAGGCGCGCAGGCGCTGCATAAACGCTTTAGGCGCGACGTAGAAACCGCCTTCGCCCTGGACCGGCTCGATGATGATCGCGGCGATATCACGGGGCTCGGCGTCGTTCTTGAAGATGCGCTCGATGCTGGCGATGGAGTCGTCGATGCTCACGCCGTGCAGTTCGTTCGGGTACAGCGCGCGGAAGATGCCGCCTGGCATCAGGCCCATGCCGGCCGAGTAAGGCACGACTTTACCGGTCAGGCCCAGGGTCATCATGGTGCGACCGTGGTAGGCGCCGGTGAAGGCGATCACGCCGGCGCGGCCAGTGGCGGCACGGGCGATTTTCACGGCGTTTTCCACGGCTTCGGAACCGGTGGTGACCAGCAGGGTTTTCTTGGCGAAATCACCCGGGACCTTGGCGTTGATTTTTTCGCACAGCTCTACGTAGGGTTCGTAGGCCAGGACCTGGAAGCAGGTGTGAGTCAGCTTGTTCAACTGCTCGGTCACCGCGGCGATGATTTTCGGGTGCAGGTGACCGGTGTTGAGCACGGCGATACCGCCGGCGAAGTCGATGAACTCGCGACCTTCGACGTCGGTCACCGTGGCGTTCTTCGCGTGGTCGGCGAAGATCGGGTGGATCTGGCCGACGCCGCGCGGTACAGCGGCTTCGCGGCGTTTCATCAGGGATGCGTTGGTCTTGCTCATGGTGTCCTCATTCACCGCTCATCGGGCGGCGTGGTTCAAGGATGACGCGGCGGGGAGCCCACTGCACCAGCATACGATGATCGACTGGTACAGCGTTCCGGCCACACTAAAGTGTCGTTTGAAACGCGACAGGAGCAGCGCTCTCGTGCCCCTCTCGCTGAACCACCTGCCGGGTTAGATGCCCAGGCAGAGATATTTGATTTCCAGGTAGTCTTCGATGCCGTACTTGGAGCCTTCACGGCCCAGGCCCGACGCCTTGATGCCGCCGAACGGCGCGACTTCATTGGAGATCAGCCCGGTGTTGACACCGACCATGCCGTATTCCAGGGCTTCGGCCACACGGAACACCCGGCCCAGGTCACGGGCGTAGAAGTAGGAAGCCAGGCCGAACTCGGTGTCGTTGGACATCGCGATCACTTCGGCTTCGTCTTTGAAGCGGAACAGCGGGGCCAATGGACCGAAGGTTTCTTCCTTGGCCACGGCGGCGTCCTTGGAGACGTTGGTCAGGATGGTCGGCTCGAAGAAGTTGCCTTCGATGGACTTGCCGCCGGCCAGCAGGGTCGCGCCTTTGCTCAGGGCGTCGGCGATGTGTTCCTGAACCTTGGCCACGGCCTTCTCGTCGATCAGCGGACCGGTGGTGGTGCCGTCTTCCAGACCGTTGCCGATCTTCAGCTTGGCAACCGCCACTTTCAGCTTCTCGGCGAACGCATCGTAGACCGAATCCTGGATGTACAGGCGGTTGGCGCAGACGCAGGTCTGGCCATTGTTGCGGTACTTGGAAATGATCGCGCCTTCGACGGCCTTGTCCAGGTCCGCGTCGTCGAACACGATGAATGGAGCGTTACCGCCCAGTTCCAGGGAAACCTTCTTGATGTCCTTGGCGCATTCGGCCATCAGTTGACGACCGATTTCGGTCGAACCGGTGAAGGACAGCTTGCGCACGATCGGGTTGCTGGTCAGCTCGCTGCCGATATCGCCGGCGCTACCGGACACCACGCTGAACACGCCTTTCGGGATCCCGGCACGTTGGGCCAGTTCGGCCAGGGCGAAGGCCGAGAACGGGGTTTGCGAAGCGGGCTTGAGCACCATGGTGCAACCGGCGGCCAGGGCCGGGCCGGCTTTACGGGTGATCATCGCAGCCGGGAAGTTCCACGGGGTGATGGCGGCGGTGACGCCGATCGGCTGCTTGATCACGATCAGGCGCTTATCCGGCTGGTGGCCCGGAATCACATCACCGTAGATGCGCTTGGCTTCTTCGGCGAACCATTCGATGAAGGAGGCGGCATAGACGATTTCGCCCTTGGCTTCGGCCAATGGCTTGCCTTGTTCGAGGGTCATCAGGCGGGCCAGATCGTCCTGGTTCTCGATGATCAGCTCGTACCAGCGACGCAGTTTGTTCGCACGCTCTTTGGCGGTCAGGGCACGCCAGGCCGGCAGGGCCTTGTCAGCGGCTTCGATGGCACGACGGGTTTCGGCGGCGCCCATTTTTGGCACGGTGCCGAGGATTTCGCCGGTGGCCGGATTGTTGACCTTGATCGTCTGACCATTGTCCGCATCGACCCAAGCCCCATCAATGAAGGCTTGCTGGCGGAACAACTGGGTGTCTTTGAGCTGCATGTAGGCTTTCCTTAACAGCACCGCGCATGCGCGGAGCGAATTATTGATTGTAGAAAGGCGCCTTGAGGGCTGCCGTCAGGAAATTCATTCACCGGGCCGAAGCACATAAATAGCGCACATGAGATCGATGTGCGGTTCAGCACCCAGACAAGAGCGTTTGAAATCTCAAACGAATCCTAGGATCAATGGGGGTAAAGGACAATAGTCTGTTCGAAAAAAAGAACGAAAATGGCGCTTTTGCCGGTTTTTTCTGATCAACGTGAAGCTCGGGCCTTCGCGCGCCCTTTCGAAGTCGCCAGGACGGGGCGCTCAGTCGGAGAAAATCCACAAAGAGAATTTCCCGACAAAACCTGAATGGACGCCCCGGGCTGACATGGGTATGATGTCGCCCGCATAAGCACCAGTAGCTCAGCTGGATAGAGTACTGCCCTCCGAAGGCAGGGGTCGTGGGTTCGAATCCCGCCTGGTGCACCATCTGCAAATAAAATGCCCCGGATCGTTGATCCGGGGCATTTTTGTTTTCGGGCCCGGGTCGGCCGGGACAGCCACTGATCAGCCTCTTGGTCTAGAACTTCAATCAGTTTGCCTATGAATGGCTCGTCGATATCGGTACGTCTCGCCTAGCCGAATTACCAGGCTCAGATGTCAGGTGCAATTTAAACACCCGCATTTTTTTGCCCAACAAAAAACCCCTAAGCAGTCTCAGCACCGAAGCGCATCAACCGAGAGGGGCCGTGTTACCGGCGATTATAAAGGTTAAAGCCCTCCATCAACAGCCATCCCCCCCGCAGAACCCTCTATTGCGCCCTGACAAAAAACACCACCACCTGATCAGTGCCCGACACCCGTTGCAAGCCTGCGACCATTTTCACCAGGCGCCCCTGTTCCATTGCTTGCCTGACCGGCTGCAGCAGCCGGTGCTGGTTCATCGTCCTCAGCTCGGCGATTCTGCGCAGCCATTCATCCGTCAGTTGCTGCGGTGCCCCTCGGGAACGGCGCAAGGTCACCGACCAGCGTTTGGTCCATTTGAGCATGATGAAGTACAGCTGATCCGAGCCCGGGTGAGTACACAACAGGTTGACCGTATTGAAGGACCGCGACTTCGGCACCTCGGTCACCACAAAGCCATGGCGGCGCAGGATCGGCATCACCGCTTGCTCGGTATTCAGTGCCAGGCCGGCAACGCGAGGCGGTCCACTGACGTCGAAGAGCCGCGGGTCAACCATGTGGGGAGTATGAAAATCCAGGCGGGAAAACCCCGTCGTGCTGTTCGGCTCGTCGATTGGAAAGTTGCGCCCGCGGATGGGCCGGATATCAAGCTCGCTGAACAGCACATGCATGTCCACCCCGCGCGTGACCCAGGCCTCTTGCGTGCGCCTCAGCCCGACCATACGACTGGCAGTCACCGATGTGCTCTCCACATCGGAGCGTTCGATCAGCCGATTGAGCGTCCTGCGCTGGGTGGCTTGCATCATGCCGTCCAGGGGCCGCGCCAGGGACTGCTCCGCAGGTACGCTGAACAAAGGCGTGCGCAGTGTCCAGGTCTGGCTCCGATGATCGAAGGTGGCCGGAATCGGCTGCTCGTCCAAATGCGCCCACCAGTGGTTGAAGTCGGTTCGAGCCTGCGCGGACAACGAACCGGGACGTTTCAGAAAAACGATGTCGGGGTGAATATGCGGACCGTCGGGAAGCAGTTCGAAATAACGATTATCGAGTTTCAACAGTCGCGTCTTGTGTATTTTCCCCTGCCGGCGATACAGCCCCTGGGGCGCCGATAACAGCTGGACCTGCTCGTCATCCAATAACAGCCCCCACGCTCTCCAATCCGTGGACAACAAGGCCGGTCGCCGTGTCATCCATTCCAATTGCGGCACCGGCGCCCCCTCGACAACCGACGCCGCCGGCGGCTCCCAGGGGCGGTGCCAGATGGCCCGACTGGGGCCAGGCACGGGCTCGGGCGCGTCGGCACGCAACAGGTATTCGCCAGGCTCGTGGATATGCAGAATCAGTTCATTGTCCTGCGCGGCGGTTTTCTTCAAGCGCAGGGCCTTTTCACCCTTGGGCCGATAGACCTCATAGCTGTTGCTGCCGTCGGTGATGAACTGCACACCCTTTTTCACGTAGCTGCCGGCATTGCTCGGACCGTGCAGGGCGACCGCGTCGTCCGGGCTGATCTTCACTTCATACCCCGGGAGCACAGGCCTGGGTTTGGCTGCGGCGTCGACCTTTTTCAGGGCCAGCGCACCTTTGTGCGAGAGAGCCTGGCGATTGTTGATGGCCTTCAGCGCCCCGCGCGGCCACAGCGCATGGCCGGTCCGAGCCGAGCGGGTCGCCAGGCTGCCGGGATAAAAGGTCAGCGCGGCATCGACCAGCGTCATAAGCGCGGCCTTGAAAAGCTCGAAGGCATCGCGCGAATCGCCACTGCGGTGAAACCGGCGCAAGGCCACGGCCGTCTCATGGACATTGACCGCGATACTGACCACCGGTACCACCGACAACACCCTGAGCCAGTAGGCCGAGCGTTGCTCGCGCTCACGCAATTCGCGGATCTGCGCCAGTTGCCGGGCGGAGTTCGAGACCGACCGGGCCCGCTGCTGCGCCCGCAGGACCAAGGCGTGCGCCAGGATCAGCGACAGGTCGCAGCGCTGGGTTTTCCTCAGGCGCAGCCAGTGCCCGGGATTTTCCGCGATTTCACGCCTGACCTCCTTTTCCAGCACTGCGGAGTCCGGCACCGCTTGCTCCGGCTCACTGCTCCACCAGCTCTTGATGGTCTTGACCAGAGAAGTAGCGGCGCGCGTGGAAACAGGATCAATCCCCAAGGGCGTCAGGCCCCATGCCACCCGCTCATCGCGCAGCGGCGTCAGGCCCGTTGCGCACGCCGCCCCTGGGCCTTGCTCGGCCGGGTAACCCTCGACGACTTCCGCCTCCCAGCCCGCCGCCAGCCTTTGCACAATGTCCGCCGGCCGTTGCGACGTCTGTTCGACCTTCACCAGCGCCCGTTGCGCGGCCAGCAAATCGGTGTGCTCCGTCAGCACCTGCTCATGCGGGGCACCCGGCAGATAGACCAGCGTTCTCCCGGAAAGCTTGTCGTGGATTGCCACGGCATTGCCCACATGCCGGGCCCGGGCAAACGCCCGGCCGGCAAAGGTGACGAAGTACAGTTCGAGCTCAACATGCGCGTTGCGCAGGTCCGCGACGAACTCGGCATTCAGGGCCCTCTCGAAGACCTCGGCGGCCCAGTCGCCAAGCCCCTGTTGCCGGGCACTGAACAACTCCAGGTGGGCGCGTTGTCGGATCAGCCGGTACAACAGCGCCTGGTCGAACGCCCGCAGCGGTTCGAGCCGGGGATTATCGACGCCGTAAAAAGCCCGCTGGATCAGGCTGTCGTAGTGTCCGCCAAGGTCGAGTGCCGAAATCGTGCTGATCAGATAATCAGGCGCCAGGCGCGCTTGCCAGGCAGGATCCAGGATCCGTCCATGTTGCAGCCGACGCTTGGTCCCCGCTGAGTGCGGATCGAGGTTTTCCAGGGCCAGGCGCAAGAAGCTGTAGGTGTGGCGCGAATCGCTGACCACCGTCTTCGGGCCCGCCTCGCCCACCGTGCGTTCAGGATGGCCAGCCCACACCCGCTCGACACTGTCGGGCAGATCGAACAACGGTTTGTCGATATCCAGCCCCGGATAAAAACCGTCCTGTTTGAGTCGTTCGATGACTTTCCCCCGGGCAAAGTCATCCAGATCCGGCAACTGACGCTCCAGTTTGAGCTCCAGGGCCTGCACACTTTTCTGGTAGCGGGCCAACAGTCGTGCGTACTGCCGGCGGTCCGTTCGTGATGCCTCGGACAACCAGGCGGGAAGACCTTGCGCCTGCACGGCACCGAGTTGCAGGACAGCCATGTTATCCAACGCGCGCTCGCGGGCATCGTGACCCGGGACGCCGAGGTTCTCCGCCAGCTCATGGGCCAGCAGTTGCAAGGAGCTGCTGGCGTCAGCGATTTCCGAGAATGGCCGCAAGCCGCCCTCGATCAACCGGCAAACCCGCAGGTGGTCCTGGATCTGTTGCTGGAGACTCTCTTGTAAAGCGTCCGTTTCAATCGGCTGATAGTCGATGGGGATTCGCTCGCCACCGGGCAACCCGCGCACCCAATTGCGCAGCGCCGGCCGTCGGTCCCGGGCAATCAGCGGCCAGAAGCTTTCGCACTCCGGGCTGCGCATGCTGATGTCCAACTGTTGCGAAAGGCTGTCCAGGGTCACGAAACGTTGCAGCCCACCCAGCCGGCCCGGCACAAACAGCAGCGCCGACACGCTCAGGCGCGGATCGGCCAGCGCTGAGCGGGTACTGATGACGCAGGCCCCGCTCAGCGTCCAACGTGAGTGCGGCGGCCCCAGGCTGATGGCGGCGACCCGTGTCTCACTGGCCAGCCGCGCCAAGGGCGCTGGCAGCATATCGAGCACACGCGCCAGCTCCTTCTGATCGATCAGACCGAGTTGATGCTGCATCTGCGCCTCGTACAAAAGTCCCTGGCCACGGCCCTTGAGCAATTGGTCGGGAAGATCGCTGCCCTCCTTGTCCCGGGTGTTCCAGAACTCAGACGTTGCGTGCCCTTCGCGCTCCTGAAACAGGCTCTGGACATACACCACCTGTTGTCGCCAAAGACTGTGACGCGCCAGCAACTCGCTGTAGGCCAGGGTATCTCGCCCCGGATCCCGCTCATCGAGGAGCTTGAGAATGCCCCGTTCCTGCTGTCGGACCTTACTCTGACGCAGACGCACGGGAAGATCCTCCACCAGGCTGCCAAAGGTGATCTCCAGCATTCTGCGCTGTTCGTCGCGCCGCAGCAGTTGCGCCAGCAATGTCCCGAGGGGTGGCAAGCCCGTCAGCGCCTGGCGTGAGCCCTCTACAGCCTCAACCACCTGCAACGGCGTCAAGCGCCCGGCATCGGCCACGCCCTCGGGCAGCATATACGCCGTGTTGAGCAGCAACCCGGCAGCCCACTCGTTGGCCAACTGCGTATCCAGCCGGCTCAGGGCACTGTGGGCCAGGGCATCGCCGGTGAGCTCGGTACAGGCGTGGAAGCGATAAGCCAGGGCCGGGCGATCCGGTCGGGTAAACAGCTGGTCGCGCTCCTGCAGTGCCAGCAACTGCCAGGGCCGATAATTGCCCGGGGTATTGAACAACTCCGCAAGCCGGCGTTGCATCTCGACGTGGCTGGCAAACTCGAAGAACTCTTCGGACACCCCAGGCACGAAGACCACCTGCCTCCCCCGCTCCGCGCTACCAGAACCACGCAAGTGCAAGGCCCCGCTCAAAGCCAGCGGCGCCGAGTCCTTTCCCGGCCAGACCAGCTCCGACACCGTGAGCCGCCCCCAACGGCCACCGGCAAGCGCCCGTGCTGCGGGGGTCGGCGCATCCAACAGGCCCATCAGCATGTTGAACGCGGCAGCCGACAACCCGGCGACGCCATGGGCCAGCAGGGCCTTGTCGTGAAACAGCAACTTGTGCAGCTCGATCAGGCGCTCACGCCGCGCGACATGGCTATCGCTGGCCGGTTGATGCCAATAGCCGCGCAGGGCGGTGTCGAGCCTGGAAGACAACCCCAAGGTTTTCAGGCGCGCCAGAACCTGCTCCGGGTCCAGCGACAAGACCTTCTCCGGTTCGCCGGCCAGGCTCAGTCGCACAGTATGACCCGGCACCAGGGACAGAAACGGATTGCGCAACAGCGACATGGCCAACTGCGCCAGGGACCGAGCCGTTTGCCCGGCGCCGCAGCACAACGGCGGAACGAACAGCAACCTGTGCGGATCGTGCCCGAAGGCCTCGCTCAAGATCTGCTTGAGCAGCACGCCGATCCGCGGTGCCCGCTCGAAGAGCTTCTTGAGCTGGTGCTGACTATCGAGCCCACGCACCAGCGCCGCCTGGAGCCGGTTGAGCAACAGGCTGGGGCGTTCCACGCTCGCGATATGTTCGGCAAGTTGCTCGCCGAGGCGCTCCAGGGCGGCACCATTGGGATCGGGTAAAACCGCCGTGGCGGCCTCGTTGGCCGACTCAACGGCCTCCCCGGGAGGGTCCTCTACGGAGGGGTTCATAGGCTTTCCCTTGTTCCATGGAAAAAGGGAAAAGCCTAGAGCCCGCCACGACGTATCCGTGCATTAGATAGTTAAGGCGCAACGACCGGCGCCGCCCGCTGTTGGTCTGGGCGACGTCACTGCGAACCGGCGCTACAGGACCTGGCGGCTACCGTCATCTTCCGACGGCAGCCGGATGACCTGAGGCGGCGCCAGCGGTTGCGGCTCTTGCGGCTCAACGCGATGCAGGGACGTAATCACTTCAAGGACCCCGCCGTGCTCATCGTTGTGCACGATCATCGTCGCCGACTGGCGCATCCGGGCGAAGTTGTCCTCGCTGAGCTCGAAGCTACGGCTCAACCCCTCATCGCCGACCACTGGTGCCGGCAACCGACGCTGGGAATAGCTACGGCTCTTGCGCTGCTGATAACGCGCCCAGGCAATCAACAGCGCCGCATTCAACAGGCCGACCCACAGATACACCTGCAAGGAATTCAGGGCATCGAAGAACGAGATATCGATCTGCGGCCCCCCGTGCCCGTCGAACAACGGCCACAGCCCCTCGATCAGCAGGTACAACAAACCGACCCAGGCCAGCACGGTCAGGACCACATCGACTGCCAACATCAGTGGTCGCTGGCGGGTTCTGATGATTTTCATGAACGCACCTTCTGCTTGTGATCATCGGCCGCCTTGATCCCCCGGTCCGGGCTGACCCAGCGGGCCCGTTTGCCGCCCCGGCCGAACAACACCCGGGGAAAGCTGACCAGGGTGGTGAAGAAGCTGATAAACCAGAACACCAGCGGGTACCAGACCACCCAGAACATGATTTTCCACAGGTCTCTTTCGTAGCGGCGGTCGATCAGCACGCTGACCGCGAACTGCCCCAGGCAGACGATTGCCAGCAGCAGCCCGGTAAAGGCCGGCGGCACGATGCGGTGCACGGCAATCGAGGGCGGCAGCTCGACGAACAGACCTGCGCCGTAGAAGAGGATCGACAACAGGAAAGTAAACGCCCAGCCGGTCGACAGGCAGTACTCGAACAGCAACGGCCACAGGTAACGATGGTTCCACTGCCAGATGCTGCGGATGTTCTTGAACAACACTTCGGCGCCGCCCTGGGCCCAACGCAGCCGCTGCCTCCAAAGTCCGCGCAGGGTCTCCGGCATGAGGATCCAGCACAATGCCCGCGGCTCGTAGAAAATGCTCCAGTGATCCAGCTCCAGCTTCCAGCTGATATCGATGTCTTCGGTGATCATGTCCGGGCTCCAGTAGCCGACCCGGTCCAGCGCTGTACGGCGGAAGGCACAGATCACCCCGGAGATGGTGAAAATCCGTCCGAAGACCCTTTGCGTGCGCTTGATCAAGCCGATGATCGAGGAAAATTCGCCAACCTGGACTCGCCCGATCAAGGTCGAGCGGGTGCGGATCCGCGGGTTGCCGGTCACGGCGCCCAGGCGGGCGTTCTCCAACATCGGCGCCACCAGATAGGCCGCCGTGTGCGGCGCCAGCAACGCGTCGCCGTCAATGCACACCAGATACTCGCTGCGGGCCGCCACGGCCCCCATGCGCAGGGCCACCGCCTTGCCCTGGTTGTGCGCCAGGTGGATCACGCGCAGGCGCGGGTCCAGCAGCGCCAGGTTATCGAGCAAGTGGCCGGTGTCGTCCGTGGAACCGTCATTGATCGCGATCACTTCGATGTTCGGATAATGCTGGGCCAGCGCGGCCTCGATGGTCTCGGCGACATTCTCCCTTTCGTTGAAGCAAGGGATCAGGATCGAGATCAGCGGCTCACCCGCCAGCGGCGGTGGCAGGGTATCGGCTTCCCAGGGCCAATGGCGCTCCCAGTGCAGCCAGAAGTACAAGCCGCCGGCTATCCACAACCCCGACATGAACAACGGGTAGAAAAACACGAAGTCCATCAGAAATTGCCCGGTGACCAGGAAAATCACGCCGAGGGGAAACCCCAGGACGAGTGCCAGGACGATCAGAGCCAGGATTCGATCCATCATGATCTAAGGATTCCATTTGTAGGAAAGTGCCGGGCGCAGGGCCCGCACGGCCGGACGGTCATTCAGGAAATTCTCCGGGTAATAACCAAAACTGCTGACGCCCTGGCGTTTGAGCCGGCCCATCCAGTCCGCCAGCAGCTCGCCATCGAGGTCCAGCGCCGGCTTCTGTCGCCAGTCCCGGGCCTGCAGTTCGAACACCGTGTGATCAAGCGCGCCGGGCCGTTGCTTGACCTTGCCAACCAGCGTCTCCAGCCACTCACCCGCCTGTTTCTCGCTCTTCCCTTCCATCAGCGGCATGGCCATGGGCACGGTCCAGTCGTAGCTGGCAAGGAAGTCGTCGAGGTTCTGGGCGAACCAGGCTTCGCTTTGCGGATCGAGCACCGGCGCGGCGAACAGATTGCGCGCAGTCTGTACTTGCGGCCCACGTATGGCGCGGACCTTGGCGGTCAGCTCGCGGGTGAAATCGATCAGGTAGCGGCTCTTGAACCGCGTCCAGCGTTGCAGCGTCGCCGGATCGCCGCGCAGGGCACTGAGCGTGCCCGGCAGGCCGTTGGCGGCGTAGGTGCGCAGCGCCTGTGGGCTGGCATCCTCGAAGTCGGAGAGCACGGCATCGTCGTGATAGAGAACGCCGTCGACCGAGGTCAGCCGGGCCACGTCTTCGTAGATCTCACCAATGATCCGCCGCACGTTCGGGTCGAACGGTGACAGGCGCTTGTATTGTTTCGGGTCCACCGAGACCTGCCCGCTGGTCGGGTCCCAACGCGTCACCCGCGGCAGTTTTTCATCCAGGGCAAAACTCAGCACCGGCATCCAGGCGAAGACCTTGACGTGGGCCCGGGTGCGCAATTGCCAGGCGACGCGATCGAACAGGTCGGCGCGCATCGGCAGATGGCGGTTGGGGAAGTACAGCGAATGCACCAGGCCGTCCCCCGCCGGATCGGCGAACGCTTGCAGGAACACGGTATTGACCCCCATGTCCGCCATGCGCTGGACCAGCTTGCCGAGGTTGGCTTCCTGCTGGAGCGGGTTCGGGTCGTAGACGTTATCCAGGTCGACATGCGCCACACGCATCGGCAGGCGGTTCTGCACCGCGACAATAGCGCTGGCGTAGTGAGAGCCGTCCGGGTCCGCCGCCACCAACAGACGCGGGCTGCTCAGCAGTTGATCGAGGCTGTCGATGCCATCGTCCAGGGTCAGCGCCAGTTTGTAGCCCTGGCCCTCGATCACTTTCAATGCGGTGCCGTCGGCGGTGCCGTAGGGCCAGACCCAGACCCGTGGCGAATAACCGGTGGCGGCGCGGATCTTGGTCGAGATGGCGACCACATCCGCCCGCAGGCGAGCCTCGAAATCGGCCTCGCTTTCGTAACGACCGGTCGCCGCATCGTAGCGCCGGGCCGCCGCCGCCGGCTGCAGATTACCCTGGGGATTGGCGAGCAAACCCTGGTGGCTGGCATCGGTGTGGGCGACGATTTCCACCTGTCCGGAGGCCGCTATTTCCTTGATCTGCGTCCAGTTCAGAAACTCGGAGCGCGGGCGCAGTTCACCGGCGAAATTTACCGGTTTATTCGCCGGGGTATCGATCCAGACGCCGACCGGGGCCAGCAAGGCCGGCCATTGATAGCTCCTGAGCAGCGGCATCACGCGGGTATAGAAACTCGCATAACCATCGTCGAAGGTCAGCAGGATCGCCCTCGGTGGCAACTCCGGCCCGCCATTGCGCGCCACCAGGATCTGGTCCACGGTCACCGGCCGATAGCCGTTCTCCCGCAACCACGCCAGCTGTTCGAGCAGTCGCTCCGTGCGCACCGCAACCACCGCCTGATCCGGGTCGCTATCCTCGATGTCATGGTAGGTCAGGCTGAGAAAATGATTCTTCGGCCAGGGCGCTTCATTGACCGGCACCGCCCGTTGCGCGGGCGCGACAAACTCGGCCGGCTTCTGCGCACAGGCGCCGACCAGCAAGGCTCCCAGCAACAGAATGCAACGCGTGATCCAAGGCATCATCAATCCCTTCTAGAAACGGTAAGTCAGGTCGACGGTCAGCTGCACGTCGCGTTCGCGGTCACCGTCATAGGGCCGACTGATCCAACTCAGGTTGGCCCCGGCCTCCAGTACATCGTTCCAGCTCACCCGCTGGCCGTAGCCCAGCAGCGCGACCGCGCCCGTCGAATGATCGCGCTGACTGTAGGCCCCGGCGCCGACCTGGAATTGCTGGCTCCACTGGGTTTCGTAGCGGCGATAGAGAACGTGGTTGACGTTCACCGTCGGCAGCACGCTGAAGTCGGTCTTGGGGTTGAAGTACGGCACGTCTTCGCTCTTGCTGTTGTGGCTGGTGCCGACCTCCAGGCCCAGGTCCACCTGCACATGGGCCGTGCTGTAGATGCCTTCGCGGCCGGTGAGCAGGGTTTCGGTGCGATTGTTGCCGTCGCTGAAATGCGAGGGCGTGACCGCCAGCTTCCATTCGCGACTTTCGTCGGCACGCCAACGCAGGAACGCACTCGCCGAGTTGGCGCTGATATCGCTGTTCAAGGCGCGCAACGGTGTCGCCGCCGACAGCCGTTCGAGGCTGCCGCCGTATCGCCAGTGATCATCGATATCGAAGGCCGCCGCCAGGCGCGCGCCGAGCTTGTCGCCATGGCCGTAGGACTGGTTGGAGACCTCGGCTTCGAGGCTCATGTCACGGGAACGATTTTCCACCCCGAGGCGCTGCCAACGGCGCTGGGCGTCGCCTTCGGTAAAGCGACCAAAGGCGTAGCCGGCCCCGGTGAACAGCCGCCAGTCGTCGTTGATCGGCGGGCTGTAGAGCGTGCTTTCAATCCCGTAGTCGCGACTGCCGGTGACCGCACCGGCACCACGAGCGCCACCACCGAAACTCTTGCCGGTATAGGCCTCGACCCGCAGTTCGGCCATGTCATGGACTTCCCGCAGACGCTCCAGGCGCTGGACCTGCAGGCTCTCGGCAAAACGGGCGGCGACGTCATCGGTGAGCACATCGAGCTGGCGCCATTCCTGCAACGCCAGGGCGGTGTTGGCCTGGGCCACTTCCAGCCCCAGGTTGCGCGGTGCCTCGCTTTCGGTTTCCTTGTTCAAGGCCTCGGCACGCCGTGGCCATGCGCGGGCCAGGTACATATCGGCCTGGGCCACCCGTAAGCCCACATCGCCCGGCGCCTGGGCGACCAGCGCGTCCAGACCTTGCTCGCTGGCGGCCAGATCACCGTTGTGCTGTCCCATCTGGATCGCCAGTTGCTGGGCGTCCAGCCAGGCATCGTTGGGAACGCCACCCGGCAGGCCCTTGAGCTGCAATCGCGGCGGTACGGTGATCGCCAGGGCGTCTGCCAACGAGCGGGCTTCTTCCGGCTGGTCGCTTTCGATCAAGGCATAGACCAGTGCCGAGGTGTCACCCGCCTGGTCGACAGGATCCGCGCTGGGCGCCGAGAGGATCTGCCGATACAGCGCGACGGCCTTCTCCGGCTCGCGCACCGCAAGGTAGGCCGAGGCAATCCAGCGCTGGGCATAGGGCGGAATCGTCACCCCTTCATCGATCAGTTTTTGCGCCTCGGTCAACACCTCGGCATTACGCGAACGGGCCTTGAGCGCACCCAGGCGGTCGATGCGCCAATGCACCACATCGTCATGGGCCTGCGGGTCCGCGGACCAGGCCGCGAGCAAGCGGTCGTAGTCGGCCAGGGCACGATCGGCGACGACAAAACGTTCCTGTTCGGTGCGGGTCGGCAACTCGGCCAGGCGGACCCGCTCGGCCGCCAGCTCGCCTTCGAGGCGCCGGGTCGCGGCCGCGTCGATCAGCCCGGGATGCCGCTGGGCCAGGCGCAAGGCCGGTTCCGGCAAACGTGCGCGCTCCAGGGCGAACAGGTATTCGCGTATCACCTCGGGTTTGTCCGAAGCCCGGACAAAGGCCTGGTCGTACTCGAACAAGGCCTCACTGTTAGCGCCCGAACGGGTCAACGCATACCCCAGGGCCATGCGCCGGGAAGGGTCATCGGGCTGCCGGGCAACCTGCTCGCGCGCCCGACGCACCGCGTCCTGGGGATCACCGTCATCGGCCTCGGTAATCGCCAGGCCCAGTTGCAGGTCAGCATTCTGCGGTTCACGCGCCAAGGCCTGGCGATACAGGCGCTCGGCCTCATCCCAGCGTTTCAGGTTGCGATAGGCACGGGCAACGGCGGTCAGCGCCTGGGTCGGCAAGGTCCGCTGGGCACCCTGGGTTTCATAGACGCTGACTACCTCGGCATCCAGCCCGGCCCAACTGGCGATCTGCAAGTGATCGCTGATCTGGCCGACGGATTGTTGCGGAGCAGGCAACTGGCGCAAGAACACCAGCGCTGGCGTGTAACTGCCATCACGGGCCTGCCAGATAAGCTGGTCGTAGGATGCATCGGCCCAGGCGTTGAGGGGCCAGAGCAATTGGCTGTACAAAGCCACCCCCAGCAACGGGTGCAATCTGCCGCCCAGGCAGAGCAGAGCATTACGCGGCATATCGTCCTTTCCCCAGTGACAGCCGGAGCTCAATGCCCCTGCCTGATCCAGAAACACAGGGCGGAGCCTAGCGACAGCGGTCGAACACGCCGCCCGCCTGTCGTTCTCGAAGGGTAGACCAAAAAACAAAAACCAAGATTTATTCAGCCGGCGCCAACGAAAAAGACGGGGCACCGCGGGTTCAGTCCTCCCAGAGTGGCAGGCAAACCCTGAACGTCGTGCCCCCGCCCTCGACACTGTCGCAGTGAATGCGTCCGTCGTGCCGGTCGATCACCGCCTTGACCATCGACAGGCCCAGGCCCAACCCCTCGGTATTATCAGCGCCAGCAAAGCGTTTGTACGGTTCGAAGAGTTGCGGTAACGCCTCAGGGCTGATGCCTCGGCCCTGATCGCCGATGCGGCAGGTCAGTTCGTGCTCCGTCACCGTTACGTCGAGGCTGACACAGGTGCCGGATGGGCTGTATTTGATGGCGTTTTCCAGCAAGTTGAACAACGCCCGGGTCAGCAACGAGGCATCGGCCCGGACCAGGCCTTCATCGACCTCATCGAGCCGGTGGCGCAGTTCGATGCCCTTGAGCTGGGCCAAGGGCGCCACCTGGTCGAAAGCATCCAGCACCAGCATGGCAAACAGCACCGGATGGAACTGGTAAGCCTCCGACTCGGCCTTGGCCAGGTGCACGAACGCCTCGGTCAGGCCCAGGGCCCGGCGCACCTGCTGTTCGATCTGGCGATGGACCGGCGCATCGTCTTGCTGCGCGCGCTGCACTTCCAGCAACGCCAGGATCGCCGAGTGCGGCGCGCGCAAGTCATGGGACAGAAAGCGCAACAAGGTCGCCCGTTGCTGCTCGGCCTCGCGCACAAGGCTCAGGTCCGCCAGGCTGAACAGCCAGCCGACGGCAACTTCATCTGCCGCCGAGCGCAGCGGCGCCAGGTCCAGGTGCAGGGTGCGCTGGCGGCTATCGCGAAATTCCTGGCTCAGCAGTTCGGCCAATGCGGGCCGCGCCGGCCGGTCAATGCCGGGAAAACCGAGCTCCGCCAGGCAATCGAGCCAGTCCTCGCCCAACAGCGCGGATCCCAGCAACTCACGCGCGCTGCGGTTGGCGAGCAACACCTGGCCCTGGATGTCGGTGATCAGCGTAGCGACGGGCAGGCATTCCAGGCCATCGGCCATAAACCGCCGGGTATCGCGGGTGCGCCCGAGGGCCTGCTCCAGCGCGGCGATGCGGCCTTGCAGGACATCGCCCTTGGGCAACATGGGGCGGTGTCGTTCGGGCAGTACCCGAGGCTCGTCGTTCAGACGGGCCAATTCCCAGCCGAAGTAGGCCAGCACCGCACTCAGGCGCCGCCAGTTCCAGATCAGGTAGGCCAACAGCAATCCGCTCAGGCTGGCGGCCGGCGACCACCAATGGCCGAGTCGCAACAGCCCCCAGGCGGCCAGCAGTACCGCGGTCATGCAGCCGAGTGTCAGCCACAACGCATAACGCGCGCGCAGCAACAGCCCGCCCAGCAGCAAAGCCACCGTCAACACCGATAGCAGCAGGCCCGACAGCGGCGCCAGCTCGACAATGTTGCGCTGCTGCAACAGGCCATTGAGCAGGTTCGCCTGGATCTCCACCCCGGCGGTGGTGCCGGCCTGCTCGGAAAGCGGGGTGACATAGCGATCCCCCAGGCCCGGCGCGGTGGCCCCCACCAGGATCAACCGATCACGCAGCAGCGCCGCCGGCACTTCACCGCGCAGTACGCTGATATAAGGCACGCTGGGGAAACCGCCAGCCGCCGCGATGAAGGGCACCAGGATTGCGTTCTGTCGCTGCCATCCCTGAAGCTCGGAGCCGTCCCCGGCACCGGGCATCGGCTGCCGTTCGGCCGCTGGCAGGGCCATCTGGTAGGCGAGCCAGGCCAACTGTTCACGGGGTTGCCGGGCCGGACCTTCGCGCAGATACACCCCACGCACCACGCCATCGTTATCGGCTTCGACGTTGATATGGCCGACCGCCCTGGCACAGCGTCGCAGCGGCTCGATCGGCTCGATTTCCCCCAGCGCCGTGGCAAATCGCGGCACGCCTTCGCGCAGCAGCGGCAAGACGACATTCCCAGCCCGACACAGCGCCTGGGCCAAGTGCTCGTCGCCGCTGCCGGCCGCCTCCGGCTCGCTGAAAACCACATCGAACAGCACACCCCGGGGCTGCGCCGCGCTCAAGCGTTCGAGCAGCTCGGCATGCACACTGCGCGGCCAGGGCCAGCGCCCCAGGGCCTCAAGACTGCGATCGTCGATGCTGACCAGGAGGATCCGTGGATCGACCGGCAAGGGACTCAGGCGACTCAACCGGTCATAGAGAAAATGGCTGAACGCCAGGTTCTGGCTCAGGGAGAGCACAGCCGTCAGCGGCAGCAACAACACAGCCACCCACAACCATTCGCGCAACAAGCCACGAAACAGCCGTTGCGCCTGCGTCGACTCGCGTCCCCCATGCCGCCGCCAGAACCTCATGAATGCCGGGTACCGCCGCTATTGCTCATGAACCGTCCTGGGCCAGTAGTAGATATCGTAGACCCCAGTCTGGCCTTCAAGTCCCTGTTCGTCGAATGCCGACAGCCGCACATGGTAGAACGCCGCCTGCAAACCGCTGAAACGGATATCCGGGGTACTGGAAAAACGCTCCTGCCTGATATTGAGGAACGCCGCATCGGTGGCGACCTGCGCACGGTAGCGCCGGGCGCCGTCCAGGGGCTGGAGCAAGAGTTGCCAGACCGGCTTATCACCCCGCTGGCCGTCCTGCCCGAGCAGGCGCGGGGCCGCGAGCAGATCGACCGGTTTGAGTTCGCCCTGGCCCTGGATCTTCAGGCCTTGCCGGGCGTTGACCTTGACCGCCGGCACGGCCACAACGGGCAGCGTGCCGCGCGCCGGGTTGCCTGACGCCAGCGGCACTTGCGCGCGGCTCACCGCGACCTGGCCGTCGAGCACTTCGACCAGCGCCTGACCGTCTTCGCTGCGGGTGCGAAAATGCGTCCCACGAACCCCGAGCACCCCGACCGAAGTGCGAATCTGGAAGCGATCATGCTCGCTGATGCGTTTGATCACGTAGGACTCGACCTGACCTTGTTCGAGCTGTAGTTGCGGAATCGACTGCGTCTCGTCCAGTTCCAGGCGCACCTGCGAGTTGGACGGCAGCACGATCCGCGAACCATCGCCCAGCCTAAGGCTGACAAAGGCGTCGCCCGAGGTTCTCAGCCCTTCGTGCTCCTCCAGGCTCATCCCCTCTTCCAGGGCCAACTGCTTGCCCTGGGCATCCAGCTTCCAGGCCTCGCCCGCCAGGTGCAGCACCAGCGCCGGAAAAGGTTGCGGGCGACACTGGTGCTCGCGATCAAGGTAAGGCGCACGCAGGGCCGGTGGCGCCGCCAGGGCAGTGTGAGCGAACAGGCAGAAGGCAGCGCCGAGCAGCAGGCGCAGGCCCGGACGAGGCAGGAGAACAGGAAAATGCGGATGCGAAAGTAAGCGTTCGCTCATGGGCTTGGCCGCTCAGACTCCGTAAGGAGCAGGATCGAAGTAAAGGAAGACGGCACACAACCATCCGGGCCCATCATGCCACAGCGCCACCAGTGAGCCTGGCCACACTGTGTTGCTTCGTATGAATGCACACCAGGGTGTGACGGAAAAATGGCCAAGGGCGGACATCCTGACCGTCCCTTGGCGGCGGTCCGTGTGGATCCGAACCGCCACCCGTCCATGGGTCGACTTGCTCCAAAGTGCCCCGTTATTGCTGGAGCTACTCTATGGGTAAAACCCCGCTGCTCGGCGAATCTGTCAGATTTGTTCAGAATTGCCCCGCCCGTTCAGAACACCCAGCGCGGCGGTTCCCGTGGGGCGCTGACCTCGCGGGTGGTCCACAGCGTCGGCGCGGAAAATCGCCCTATCCCGCGGTCCTCGGGAACCACCGGCAAGCGTTCGACGACCAGCGAGGGACGGGCAGCCCCGTAATGGAACAGCCCGATGACAAAACCGAAACCGAAGCACAGGCTCAACCCGGACAACAACCCGAGCACCGCCCAGGACGGCAAACTGCTGAAACGAAGGGGACTGCCCATGGATCCTTCTCCTTGACCGTGCAAATCGTTACCCTGCACCTGCCCCCACAGGGGTCATGGCGCGCCAGGTAAAAGCCATTTGACATCAGCCTAGCCAGCCGCCGCCTGCCCTTGAGGAATTCGTCAGAATTGTTCAGATTTGACGGCCGACTTACAGACTTTCATGTAGGAAATAGTCTGTAGAGTCACCTTTTGAACGACAGAACCGCCGCTAAACGAGGAGAGAGGCCCAGACATGCGTGTCGCCATACTCGACGACGAGCCCGCCGAACTGCGCCGGGTTGAACAGACCCTGGGGCAGATGGCCGGTGTCGGGGACGCCCCCTGGACCCTGCACGGTTTCGAGCGCGGTGAAGACCTGTTGCGCCAGTTGCGCCGGGAAACCTTCGACCTGTTGATTCTCGACTGGCAGGTGCCGGACCTCAGCGGCCTGGCGCTGTTGCGCTGGACCCGCGAGCACATGGAGGTACCGCCGCCGGCCATCATGCTCACCAGCCGCGATGCCGAGAGCGATATCGTCCTGGCCCTGGGCAGTGGCGCCGACGATTACGTGAGCAAACCGTTCCGCGCCAACGAACTCAAGGCGCGGGTCAACGCGGTACTGCGCCGGCACGCCGGACAGCGCGGCAGCGCCAGCGAAATCGCCACCTTCAACGATTTGAGTTTCGACGATGCCGAACTGACCGTGACCCGCTCAGGTCGCCCGCTCAACCTGACCGAGCGGGAGTATCGCCTGGCGCGCTGCCTGTTCAGTAACCTCGGACGGCCGCTGTCGCGCGAGTATCTCTATGAGCGCTTCTGGCCCCATGAAGAAATGCTCTCCTCGCGGCCCCTCGATACCCATATCTATCGCCTGCGCAACAAGCTGGGCCTGACCGCCGAACACGGTTGGCAACTGCTGACGATCTACGGCTATGGGTATCGACTGGAAAGCGTCACCTCTGGCTGAACGTCGGGTTCAAGGCTGTTCGCCGCCGCCCGCACCACCGAACTTGGTCAGCAGCAAAGTGATGAAGTCTTCCACCGGCATTTTCTGCCCGTTGAAGTCCACCTGACCGTTGGTGTAGTGCAGCGTCGAGACGATATCGCTGCCCTGCACCGTCGCCATCTCCGTGGACAAGGCCATGGTGCCGGCCATTTCACTGGCCATCGAGGCTTGGCGGGTGACGGCCGCTGGGTCGGTCTGGCCCTGGATCTGCGCTTGCAGGCCGGCCAGATCGGCGATCATCGGCTTGGACAACAACACCTTGGCATCAAGTTGCGAGACCAGTTGCTTGCCCAGCTCCACCGGTGGCAGTTCGGTGGAAGACGGGTTGGTCAGGTCCACCACCAGGCTGGCACGGCTCTCGCCATTGGCCGTCTTGAGCGAGAAGTTTTCCAGGGCGATCTGCGGCTTGCCGACCAACAATTGCTTGATATCCGCTTCGGCCTGGGTCTGCTGGGCCGGGGTCAGTTCCGGGACCGCCGCCTCAGGGTCTTCAGCCCCTGCCGCCTGGGCCTTTTGCAGCGCCTCCAACTGGACCTGGTAGAGCTTGATCAGCGATTGCATCGCCGGGAAATCCAGGTTCTTCGCCGTCCAGCTCATCTGGGCACTGCCCACCGGCTTGTCGTTGTAGTCGATGGAAGCGATGTTATAGGCCAGACGTCCGGCGAGCACATTGCCCGCCGCCTCCGTCGAGTCTTTCTGCTCGAACCCTTTGATCGTGACCACCGCCGGCTTGACCCCGAAGCCCACCTTGGTCTCGCTCAGTTCTATGACATTCTGCCCCAGGTAGAAACCCAGGTCGCTCTTGGTCAGGTCGCTGGCCAGGGTCAGGCCGTTCAGTTCGACCTGCACCGGGCCCTGCTCCGGGGACACGGCGGAGACCTTGAGATTGTCCATATAGCCGTTGAGTTTGATCTTGGCGGCCTGATCGCTGGCGGTGACCGCCAGGTTCAGCCCGGAGAATTTCAGGCTGGTGGTCGCGTCCGGCGCGAAGTCCAGCGGCACCAGCTCGACATTGCCGTCCACCGAACGGTTGTAGCCCAGGGCAACCTGGCCCTTGAGCGGCGCGGCGCCTTTGGCGGCGTCAAACCACTTGGCGGTGTCGTCGTTCTTTTCCAGCTCGTAGTTGCTGCTGATCATCACCGGTGCCAGCTTCAACGCCTTGAGACGCGACCATGGCAACGGCCCGTGCTCGATATGGTCGACGAACAGCAGCTCGATGTCCTTCTTCTGCGCGCCGGCCTGCGGGTTCTGAAACTTGACGCGGTAGTGCGCGGTGCTGGTGAACAGCTGGCGATCAAGCGAGACCAGCTCGATATTCGCGCTGCCGCCGGTGCTGGCCAGGGCGGTCTTCAACTGTTGGTTGGCGTCCTGGATCGAGGTGTTCAGCACCCCTTCCAGTTGATTGCCGGTGTACCAGGCGCCGACGGTGCTCACCGCACCGACCACCACGACAAAACCTAAAAGCAAGCCTGCTGATTTATTCATGAATTGACCCGATCGATGTCCGTTGTGTGGAGAAATGCTGGTCTTCCTGACCCCTGACCGGAGCCGGCTCGACAATGCCCGAAAGGACGCAGAGTAGCATTTGCCGGAGCCACCCCCAAGGCTTTGCCCGCGGAGCCACTGGCCACTACCTCGTCCTATGGACAATAGCGAAATGACTGACAGCGCAGCACGGGAATCGTGCGCTCGGCAGTGCCCCTCGGCGACCTCCGCGCCTGGGTGGCGAATCGGCAGCCGACGGGCAGGAACAGGGTTTACTCAGGAGTACTGGACTTCCATCTCATCCAGTTGATGGTCGAAGGTCTTCAAGCGCGCGGTCCAGGTGTATACCAGCACCTCGAAGTCGCGGTTGATCACCACGCCGTCCGGCGAGTCGTTGCGTGGGTCGCAGACGTCCAGTTGATGGCGCTCACGGGCCATGGCCGTGGCCACATCGGACAATTCGCGGGCGTTGGTCAGCCAGTGGCGCTCGTCATGGGCCACTTCACGGTCGAGTTTCAGGCATTGGATCTTGAGCAGTTCCAGGCTTTTTTCCAGCGGCGTCCCGGTGAGTTCGCCCATGACCTCCTGGAAGGTCCGACCGGGTTGCCAGTAGCTGCCCCAGAAATACCGGTCAAAGACGGTTTCGACCCGACGCAGGGCGACTTTGGTGTCCCAGACCAGCACCAGGGTCTTGCTCTGGGACAGCTGGCGTTTCTTCACCTGCTGCGTCTGGTAGCTGGCCCAGGCCACCACGGCGATGGACATCACCGCGATCAACGCCGTGGCGCTGTCGAGAAAGACCAACGCCTTGTCGATCTGGTGCGCCAGCATGACGCCATAGAAGTAGGTCGCCGAAAGCAGGACCAGCGCCACCACCGCACACCAGAAACCAGGAGCATAAGGGTTTTTCATTATTAGAATCCCCATCGGGCCACGCTGACCGCGATGGTTAGGATTCACCCAGCGCTCCCCACCAGCGGCGACCAGCCGATAGTTCAAAGCATAGCAACGGACTCAGGGTTTCGCGTGCTCGGCAGGTGGCGTTCGTCCACTTTCCCAACCGCCACCGAGGGCCAGGAACAACTCGATCTGGCTCATTGCGACCTGAGTGTTGGCTGACGCCAGCTGCGCGCGGACGTCGGTGTAGGCGCGGGTCGCCTGCAGGTCGGCGAGGAACGACGCGCGACCGGCGGTAAAGAAGCGATGCGTCTGGTCCGCCGCCTGTTTGGCCGACTGCTCGGCATCGGCCAGGGCATCGCGGCGGTCGAGTTGCGCGGTGTACTGGGCCAGGCTGGTCTGGGTTTCGCGGATGGCGTTGAGCACCACGCCGTCGAAATGCGCCAGGGCCCCCTGGGTACCGGCCTCGGCTTCGCGGATACGGGCGCGGGCGCCGTTGGTCGGCACGGTCCAGCTGATCGCCGGACCGAAGCCCCAGCGATTGGTCGATGGCTCGCCCAGGTCCTGCAGAATACCGACCGTGCCCACCGTGGCACCAATACTGATGTTCGGATACAGCTCGCCGGTGGCCACGCCGATACTGGCCGTTGCCGCGGCCAGCCGACGTTCGGCCTGGCGAATATCCGGACGGCGCTTGAGCAGCTCGGCACCGTCGCCCACCGGCAACAACTGGGCGATATGGGGCAGCGCGGCGCAATCGGCGACACCGGCCGGCAGTTGCTCCAGGGGTTTGGCCAGCAACATCGACAGGCGGTACAGGCCGGCCTGGCGCGCGGCCTGGTAGCGCGGCAGTTCGGCGCGCAGGGATTTGAATTGGGTCTGGGAGCGGGTGACCTGGGTTTCGTCACCGCGCCCGGCATCGCGAAGACGCTTGGTCAGCTCAGTGCTCTGGGATTGCAGTTCGAGGGACTGCTCGGCAATCTTGCGTTCTTCGTTGGCCGCACAGACCTGGGTGTAGGAGCGCACCACATCCGCCACCAGGGTGATGCGGGCCACGTCACCCGCCGCCTGGGTCGCATCGGCATTGGCTTTCGCCGCCTCGATGCCACGCTGCAGGGTGCCCCACAGGTCGAACTGATAGGACGCGGAAAGCGCGATCTCACCGATGTTGGCCACCGGGACCTTTTCCGGCAGCAGGAACGCTTGGCCGGACTCCTGCAAACGCTGGGCACCGGCTTTCACCCCGGCACTGAAACCGCCAGCCGCCTCGGCCTCTTCCACCTGGGCCCGGGCCCGCGACAGGCTTGCCGCCGCCACCCGCAAGTCGGTGTTGGAGGCCAGCGCCTGACGGACCAGCGCATCCAGGCGCGGGTCCTGGTACAAGCGCCACCAATCGGTCGGCACCGGCGCCGACACCACGTTGTCGCCTTCGCCGGCGAGCGTCCCTTGCAGGTCCTTGCGCTGCATCGCCGAATCAGCCGGCAGATGATAATCCGGACCGACCATCGAGCAGGCCGACAGCATCAGGCCCAGCCCCAGGGTCGCGACTTGCGCCAGCGCTTTCATTGCGCGGCCTCTTTCTTCGGCGCGACCTTGGCGTCATCGATGATCGACACCGTGGCCGTGCGTCCGGCGATCATGCGAAAGTCCGCCGGCACGTCGTCGAAGGCAATCCGCACCGGAATCCGCTGGGCCAGGCGCACCCAGCTGAACGCCGGGTTGACGTTGGGCAACAGGTTCGAGCCGCTGCTGCGGTCGCGGTCCTCGATCCCGGCGACGATGCTTTCGACATGCCCACGCAAGCGCGCGTTGTCGCCGATCACCCGGATATCCACGCCCTGGCCGACATGAATACCGTCGAGCTTGGTTTCCTCGAAGTAGCCGTCGATATGGAAGGAACTGCTGTCCACCACCGCCAACACTGGCCGCCCGGCGGTGACGAACTCCCGCTCACGGGGGGCGCGATCGTTGACATAGCCGTCCACCGGGCTGCGGATCACCGAGCGGTCGAGGTTCAATTGCGCGGCGTCCACCGCCACCTGGGCTTCGGTCAGGGCCAGTTCGGCACGGGCGACCCGCGACTGGCTTTCTTCCAGTTGCTCGCCGGCCACCAGGTTCCCCAGGCCACGGTTACGCTTGTTCTCGCGTTGAGCCTGGGCCAGGGTTTCCTGACGGTCGGCCACGGCGGCCTTGGCTTGGCGCAGCGCCAGCTTGAAGCGGTCCTGGTCGATGCTGAACAGCACCTGACCACGGCTCACCGGTTGGTTGTCGCGCACCTGCACCTGCTGGATCAGCCCGGACACGTCCGGGGCGATCTGCACGATATCGGCGCGGATATGCCCGTCCCGGGTCCAGGGCGCGAACATGTAGTACATCACCATGCGCCAGACCACCAGGCAGGCGAAGATCACCACCAGCAAAGTCAGGACTACACGGCCAATGGTCAAAAGAGGTTTTTTCATGTCATCAGGTATCGACTGAACGAATCCACAACGCCCAGCAACAAAGCGTAGAGACCGACGTTGAACAAGGCCCGGTGCCAGACCAGGCGGTAGAAGTGGAGGCGCGTCAACAGCCCGTGCACCACCAGGTACAGCGCATACGTAATGCCCATCAGCACCAGCAGCGTGGGCAGGAACACCCCGCTGATATCCAGGTCACCGATCATAAGGGCACCCCATTGATCCCATATGGAATACTCTCCGACTGATCGCCGCTATCGACGAACTCGACGCCAGGCAACAACGCCAGGCGCAGGCCACTCAAGGCGTGCAACAGATGCAGGCGGGTTTCGCCATCGTCCAGCCCCTGGGAACTCAGGCCCCGGCGCGTGCGGTCCAGAGTCATCAGCAAGGGCGCCGGTGCCGGCAGGCGCTCGCGGGCCTTGAGACAGGCACGAAAATACTCGCCGACCTCCTCCACCACCTGCTTGAGCAACACATTCGCCACGCCCAGTACACGAGGGGTGTAGGCCAGCAGGTCGAGCAGGTTGAGCGCGACCCGCAACTCACGCAGCGCCGCACCGGTGTCCTGGCCGGTCATGGCCAGCCGTGGCAGGTGCTGCATCAGCCGGTCGAGCATCTGTGCGCCCAGGTGCCGGTGCTCGGCCAGGGTCGCCGGCTCGGTCAGCCCGACGATGTCATGCCAACTGAAACGGGTCAGTCGCTTGGCCGCCAGCTCAGCCCCGAAGGGCCGGGCCACCAAGGTCCAGACAAAAGCGAACAGCAGGCCCACGGGACCGGCCAGGTTGGCGTTGGCGAAGTTCAGGAAGTCCGCGTCATAGGCGCCCTGGATGCTGATAAAGGACGAGGTGTTGACGATGGTCAACAAGGTTCCGAGGTAGAAACGCGGCTGCACGGTGAGGGTGCCGACGCAGATAAAGGGCACGGCGAAGGCCAGCACCAGCATCGGGAAATCGTGCAGGTTGGGCAGCACCACGAACAGGTAGAGGCTGGCGAAAATCACCGACATCGCGGTCCAGAAAAAGAATCGGTAGATCTGCGGCGCCGGATCGTCCATCGCCGCGAAAAAGCTGCAGGCGACCGCCGCGAGGATCACCGCGCTGGCACCATCGGTCCAGCCGAGCAGGATCCACAATACCGAGGCGACAATGATCGCCAGCACCGTCGAGCCCACCGAATACAGCATCAGGCCGCGATCGAGGAACGGCGTCAGGCGGCCCAGGCGCCAATGGCGGTAGACCGCATGCCAGCTGTCCTGGCTTTCGCAGCGGATGGCGTATTGCAGGCTGCGCAGGTCCTGCCACAGATCGATCCACTCGCCGAGGCGGTAGAGCGCGTTGGAGAACAGCAACTGGCGCCGGTCATCCAGCTCGACCGGGCCGGGTTGCAGGCTCTCGACCTGGGTCCGCAGGGCTTGCCAGCGTTCGAGCGGTGCGTCTTGCGTGGTGCTTTCCAGCCATTCGCGGGTGGCCACGAGCAAGGGCTCGAAACGCGCCACCAGCTCCGGCGTGCGGCGCGCCATCGCATACAGGGCGTCGTCCAGGGCATCGACCACCGGCAGCAGGTGAATCATCCGCCCGCGCAACTCCTTGGTGTTGCGCACCGTCTGTGGCCGCGCACCTTCGTGGGGTAGCTGGCCGATCATCAATTCAAGGCTGTTGAAGGTCGCCACCATCGCCGAGCGCAAAGTGCTGACTTCATCGGCCTGCACATCACGGGAAAGGAAGCGCAGGCTGTAGGTCGAAGCATCGGCGAACCACTTGCCCGCCGCGTCGATAAACACCGGGGCCAGACGCCGGGGCCAGAACATGCTGCCGACTACCGCCGCCACGACGATCCCGAGAAAGATTTCCTCGGTCCGCGACACCGCCACATCGAACACGCCGAGGGGGTTGTCGACCACCGGCAGGGCGATCATCGGCATGGTGTAGCCGGCGAGCATCAGCGCGTAGCTGTTGGCGGTGCGCAGGTGCAGCGAGAGAAACAGCAGGATGCCGGTCCAGAGCGCGACCGCCACCACCAGCAGAAAGGGGGTCTGCACGAACAGCGGGACGAACAGCACCGCCGCCGAGGCGCCGAGAAAGGTGCCGACCGCGCGGTACAGGGCCTTGGAACTGGTGGGGCCGACGAAGGGGCTGGAGACGATGTAGACGGTGGCCATGGCCCAGTACGGGCGCGGCAACTCCATCAGCATGGCGATATACAGCGCGATCATCGATGCGGCGAAGGTGCGCACGCCGTAGAACCAGTCACGGGCAGGTGGCATGCCGGTCCAGAAACCGTTCACGGGTTCGCCACTCCCAGGCTCTGCCCGGCCGCTTCGAAAGCGCGGATCACTCGCAGCGCGGCCTCCAGATCAGCCGGCGCGATGCCGTCGAGTACTTCGCCGCGCAGGCGAATCAACTGGCTTTCGATGTCATGCATCAGGCGCTCGCCGGCCTCGGTCAGGCTCAGGCATTTGGCGCGGCGGTCACTTGGGTCTTCGCTGCGCAGCACATAGCCGGCATTGCACAACTGGTCGAGCAGGCGCACCAGCGACGGGCTCTCTATACCCGCTTCGTGGGCCACCGTCACCTGGCGCACGCCCGGCCCCATGCGGCCGACCAACAGCAACGGCATGGCGCAGGCTTCGGAGACCCCATAATTGACCAGCGTGGTCTGGCACACCCGGCGCCAATGGCGCGAGGCGACGACGAGGCCGGCACTGATGTGCTTGTGCAGCTGTTCGAGGTGCTTGGACACAGGGAGATTCGCATTGTTAGTTTGCTAACTATCAATATCTCGCATCAGTTGGGGCTCGTCAAGTTTTGAAGCAATTACTTCATTCGGCCGGCTGAACTCAAGCCTGGTTCACGGGTGATGAGCTGCTCGTGGAGGTAAGCCCAGTTGATGGCACGATCCATCATCTCCGGGGGTAAGCTGGCCAAAAAAGCTTTGGCGCGTCCCAGGATATCGAGGCTCAGCAAGTCTTCCAGCTCGGGAGTACGCTCTACCGTAGCGCAATAGTGCAGAGAGCCCAGGCCGTTAAAATCAACTCGCCACCGAGCATTACGCACGCTAGGGCCCGTTAAATAGTGTTTCGGGTCGAAGAGCGGAATAACACTGACTAACGCGATTAAAGCCCAGATTTTTTTACTCTTCCCCAGATTTTTTTACATTTAGGGCATTTTCCACATTTTTTTACACCCCTCTCCCCTTCCTCAACAACACATCCAACTGATCCACCACTTCCGCCCAGTCGGCATCGTCGAGAATCTCGTCACGCAGAAAGTCCGCCTGGCTCTTGCTCCAGAAAAACGCGTCGGCCAGGTGCAACTCCGGCTTGAGCGGCGAATGAGTGGCGATAAAACGATCAATGCTGACGGGGTCGTCGGGCAGGCCCAATTGCTTGAACAGGGACGGCAGGCTGTGGTCAGGTGATTCCATTGGGCTCTCCGGTATAAGGAAAATGGCGGTGCGGGTCAGACAGTTTCGCGAGCAACCGCGTTCCCGCCGTGAAGCACCGCGTGAGTAGCAAACAGGCAGTGCACGGGCCTCAGTGGCAGACCTCGCACACCTCGGCATGGGGCACCAGTTTCAGGTACTGGTCCATCTGCATATGCACCAGGTTGTGGTGATTGCCGGCTTCCAGGTAGATGTCCTGCTGACGGGTCAGCAACGGGTCGACCACCATCCTCAAGCCGTAGGACTCGCCCAGCGCCGGCACGGCACCGCGTTCGCAATCCTGGAACAGATAGGCCAGGGTGCTTTCCCGGGTGATCTGCCAGGTACTGGCGCCACGGACCTTGCTCAGGTCCAGGTGCTGGCTGGCGGGCAGGACCGCCATCAGGTAGTGGCCGTGCTGGTCGTCGAGGACCACCGACTTGGCCATGCGCTCGGCCGGGATCCCCGCCAGGCGGGCAGTTTCCAGGCTGCTGGACGAATGCGGATGAGCGACGATGTCGAATTCGCAACGCGCCTGCTCCAGGCTGCGCTGCACGGTTTTTGCCATACGCATGATGCACCTCCGAGCCCTGTCGAATGCCCCAGGGCGATGGGTTTGCTGTATTCCCTGGGTAAGAGTCTAGGCAGTTCACCGGGGGACGTCGGGTTAACCTCAGTAACCGTTCTCGCTATCACGGGGCCTCGATAGTCGAGTCGGATCTAAAAGCTTCGCGGGCAAGCCCCGCTCCTACATAACAGCGCCATACCCGAATGGTGTGTACGCCTCAAACCTGTAGGAGCTGGCTTGCCGGCGATGAGGCCCGTCAGTCTTGCATCGCCTGGTCGACCACCATCGCCAGCAAGCCGGCTGCCACAAGGACCCTGTTGGCCGGAGTTGCAAGGTCGGGATCGAGGCAGCATCGACGGGTCCAGGAGAGCTGTGAGCCCGTGTTTATCCGGCGGGGCGCCGCCACTCGACTAAGCTTTTAGGTGGGGATGACGAAACTCGCGGAGAATTCAAGTGAGCAGTCGTTGCTGGTGGGCCTGGTTGTTGTTCGGGTGGCTGATCGTCTGGCCCGTGGGGCCCCAACTTGCCGAAGGCGCCGACTCCGTCGTGACCCTGCTCGTGCTGCCCATCGGCGACTCCGGTTCCGGGCTGATCCTGCTGGGCATCGCCCTGATCGTCGCCGAAGCCCTGGTGCCCAGCTACGGTGCGATCGGCGCCAGCGGTCTGGTCGCGGTGGTGGTCGGTATGCTGGTCCTGTTCAACCCACAACTGTTTGACGATAACACCGCCCAGCCGTTGAAAATCAGTCTGATGCTCATCGGCATACTCTTGCTCATCGGCGTGATCGGCGCCGCACTCAAGGCCCATCGACGTCAGGTGGTCAGCGGCGATGCCGGGCTGGAAGGCAGCCTGACGCCCATCACCACCCTGAAAGCCGGTGATGCCTACGCCGGTTGGGTGCGCTTGCAAGGCGAAAACTGGCAGGTCCTGAGCCCCACACCGCTGCATCCCGGCCAACAGGTACGGGTTATTGCGCGCAAGGGCCTGCTGTTGGAAGTGCAAGCCGTTGACGACCCACCTAGGCGAGGAGATTGATTATGGTCCTGCAATTGGGTTCCGGCGCGCTGCTCGCGTTCCTGCTGCTGATGCTGGCGGCCTCGACCTTTCGTATCCTGCGTGAATACGAACGCGGTGTGGTGTTCCAGCTCGGACGCTTCTGGCAGGTCAAGGGACCCGGGCTGATCATATTGATTCCGCTGGTGCAGCAGATGGTCCGGGTGGACCTGCGTACCGTGGTCCACGATGTGCCGCCGCAAGATGTGATCACCCGCGACAACGTCTCGGTGAAGGTCAATGCGGTGCTGTATTTCCGCGTGCTCGATCCGCAGAAGGCGATTATCCAGGTAGAAAACTTTCTCGCCGCCACCAGCCAGCTGGCCCAAACGACGCTGCGCGCGGTACTCGGCAAGCACGAACTGGATGAGCTGCTGGCCGAGCGGGAAAAACTCAATTCCGATGTCCAGCAGGTGCTGGATGCCCAGACCGATGCCTGGGGGATCAAGGTCGCCAACGTCGAGATCAAGCACGTCGACCTCAACGAGTCGATGATCCGCGCCATCGCCAAGCAGGCCGAGGCCGAACGGGAACGGCGGGCCAAGGTGATTCACGCCGAAGGGGAATTGCAGGCTTCCGAGAAGCTGATGCAGGCCGCCGAAATGCTCGGGCGTCAGCCAGGGGCCATGCAGCTGCGTTATATGCAGACGCTGTCGTCGATTGCCGGGGACAAGAGTTCGACCATCGTGTTTCCGCTGCCCATCGAGTTGTTGAAGGGCATGGCCGATCTGTCACCGAAAGATAAAACCTGATGCCGTTCTCTGTGGGCGCTGGCTTGCCGGCTCCCAGCCATGCCACAAATTATCGTCATGCCCAAAACCCTGTAGGAGCTGGCTTGCCGGCGATGAGGCCCTTGAGCCTTACAGCGCCCCTCCGGACGCCATCGCCGGCAAGCCAGCGCCCACAAATCCGCGTCAGCGTTGGCGGCCATTGCGCGCAAGCTGGCGGTGGCCGGCGGCGCCTGGAGGATTGCGTTCCGCGCGCAAGGCTTCCAGTGCCTGATAAGGGGCTCCGGCCCACAACGCCACCCGCTCCTTGAGCCACTCGGAGGCTTCCCGATGCTTGTCCTGGCTGTCCGGCACAAACACTTGGTCCGGCTGCTTGGCGTGCTGTCGGGCGACCGCAAACACCTGGCTGCGCTGCCGGTCGTCGAGCCCGAAGAACTCACCCAGATGCCCCGCCAACGCCCCCGGCAGCTCGTTGTAATTGACCGGTAAACCGCCAAAAGCAAGACAGTGTTCCCAACCCTGCTGGAGAATCCGCCCGAGGCGCGCGGCGATGTAGTCCTCCCGCGAGTCGTCCTGCCCCGGGGTGTCCAACGAGCTGCCGCCAATCATCCCCGGCACCATGTGCAGCCCGGACCGCCGCAAATGGGACACGGCGATTTCCAGCGGATCGCGGTACAGGAACAACCAGGGCGTCTCGGGAAAACACTCGCGCAGCAGGGGCAACTCGCCGATATTCCAGGCGTCCAGCTTGATCACCAATGCCTGTTCGCCACCACACCGCCGCTGCCCATAGGCCGCCAGCAAACCCTGCAGGGCCGCGCGCCGCTCCTGCGGATCGAGCTCGTCGCGCAACAAGCGGTCGAGCGGTGGCGGCTCGCTGATCACGATATGGCTGTCCAGCTGCGCCAGCATCTGGCCGATCAGCGTCGAACCGCACCGCGAGGCGTGATAGATGAACGCGCTCGGCGCCACCGCCGGCACCTGCCATTCACTGAGCACCGCCAGTGGCGTCTCACGTCGGAAGACCTGATTGAACGGCAGTTGCAGGGCCTCCTCCACCGAGTCGCCAAAGAACGGCTGATCCAGCCGGCGCCCGCCGAACCAGCACCAGTCGACGCGCCAATAGACGTCTTCGCGCCAGACGCGAATCGGCAACCAGTCCTTCAGGCCGTCCATGGCGGATTCCAGCTGCGGCGGCCACGGCTCATGGCCGCGCGCAGATCCTCACGGGCGAAATGCAGGCCATGGGCGGCGGCGCGCTCCAGGGTGCGGACGATAAAGGCTTCGCTGTCGGTGTGCGCCTGCAGCTCCCGGCACAGTTGCGGGTCACGCTCCAGCCATTGGCGAAACTGTTCGAGCGCCACGGCGGCCCGACCCAGGCCGGGCGTCGGAGTGCTCGGCAGGCCCGCGGCGATCTGCTCTTCCAGCCAGGCACTCGGACGACAGTCGAGTACCAGGTGGACCCTCTCGTGATCGCCCCAGTTGTCGACACTGTGGGGCCGCGCCAAATCGAGAAACCAGCATTCGCCGGCCTTCATGGGGATGCGCTGCCCATCGAGCATGAACTCCACGTCGGGAGGGCTGAGCAAGGGAATATGCAGGCGCCGATCGGCGTCCGGGGGACTGAGATCGTAATCGCGGTGTTCATGAATCCGCCCGCCCGGCCCCAGCCGCAACAGCCGCGCCGAGCGGATTTCCAACGGCAGCCCCTGCAAGCCATAGGACCAACGCGGGTCTTCCAGCCAAGGCTTGCGCGCAACCGCCTTACCCTTGCCCGGCGCCAGTTCGCCCGGGGCATCGTTGGCGGACACCAGCGCCACCCCGCTCCACTCGCCAGTGAAGTAATCGCGATTGAAATGCGCCACCCAGGCGCTATCGCCCAACTGTGCCAGGGCCTGGCGCAGCAGTGGCAAGTCCACGGCGACCGGCAGGCGGGAAAACGCCGGCCGGCTCAGGGGATCACTCCGCCCGCGCGCACCCCGTCGAGCCACTGCCCGGCACCGGCCGCGCGGCGGTCATTTGGCCTGGGCATGGCTCACAGGCTCATCAATCTTGCCCGCGGCCCATTCGGACTCGCGCGTGGCCAGGGCCCCGGCAATCGACTGGATCTTGGTCGAAGACACTTCCGCCGGCAGCGGATCGAGCCCGGCGCTGGCAAAGATCTGCCCGTAGGCGTTGCGCAGGTCGGCATAGGCCAAGTCGCGCCGCAGGTCGGCCTGCAAGGTGTTGAGCTCGCCCTGGATCAGGTCCAGTTCACCGAGCCCCGCCGCCTTGTAGCGGTTGCGCAGTTGACCGGCGATCTGCCCGTCGATGTTCGACAGTTGCTGGCTGGTCTTGAACTGACGCAGCGCTTCATTGAAGTTGGCATTGGCCACGTAGAGCTGGGCCAGCACCGCGATGGACATGGCCTGACGGCGTGCCGTGGCGACTTCCTCACCAGCCTTGGCCACATCGATGGCCGCCGGCGCGGAAATCACGTTGAACAGGTTCCAGGTGACTTTGACACCGTAGTCGGCCCACTTGTCGTTGACCAGGAAGGAGTTGCTGTCGTAATGGCCGCCGGCGGAGAACTCCAGGCCCGGCAGCAGGCGCAGCATGGCCTTGCGGGTTTCGTTGGCGCTGATGCGGGTCTGGTAGTCCTGCTCGCGCAGTTCCGGACGGTTGGTCAGGGCCTCCTCTTCCAGCTTGCCCATGTCGACCTTGAGTTCCGGGATCTCGTAGTTGTCCGGGGTCGCCAGGGTCAGCTCGGTGCCCATGGGCAGGTTGATCAGGGTCGCCAGTTCGGTCTTGGCCAGGGTCAGGGCCTTGCGCTGCTCTTCCAATTGGCGCGTGGCGACGATCAAAGCGCGCTGGTAACCCAGGGCCTGGATCGGATCGCCAATCCGCTGGTCGCTCATTTTCTCGCTGTTGCCCTGGGCCTGCTCGACCCGCGCCATCAGTGCGTCGATCTGCTTGAGCAGGCGCTCGGCGGCCACGGCGCGCCAGTAGGCCGAACGCACGTCCTGGACGATGGTGTTGACCACCTTGCGCCGGCGCTCCTGGACGATCAAGCGTTGGTCGCCCTGTTGCTTGGCGTTGATGTAGCTTACGCCGAAGTCGAGCACGTTCCAGACCATGGTCAGGTCGCCGACACGACGGTCGCGGTCCTGGGAGGTCGAAGGTACCAGCGACTGCTCACCGGTCTGGACGTTCTGGCTGCTGGAGGCGCTGACGTTATTACGCCCGGCATAGCCGGCGGACAGCGCCATGCGCGGCAACATGTCGAAGCTGGCGAGGTCGAGCTGACGCTTGGCCAGGGCCTCTTCCATGATCTTGAGCCGGCCTTCGAGGTTGTACTTCACCGCGCGGGCCATGGCCTCGTGCAAGGTCAGCGGGCCGCTCAGCGGCTCCTGATCCTTGAACATGGTCTGCATATCGCTCTTGGCGCGTTGTTCGCTGACGCTACGATCGATCGGCTGGCTGGTGACGGCACAACCACTGACTACCAGCGCCAAGACACTGACGCTGAACAACCTATGACTTCTTCTCATCCCTAGCACCGCCCCTGACTAGCACATTCTTTTTTATAGGCGCCGACAACCGCCGACGCAGATTCCCAATCTTGTTCAGGCCGACATTTCGCTGATGCCGACCTGCTCCAACGCCCAGGCTAGTTCATGCAGCTGTTTCTGCTCACCGTCTTTGATCTTCTGCAATTGCTGCCCCAGGGTCGGCGCGCCGAAAATGCCGCGCACGCCCTGGGCCGGATCGCCCAGGCCCTTGCCATTACGGTCGAAGACCTGGCTGGTGGAGCTATCGCTGTTGCCCGACTCGTGGTGGAAAATGCTCGACATAGTACTGCTGCCGAACACCCCGCCATCACCGCCGCCAAAACCGAGAAAACCACTGGTGCTGCCGCTGGCACTGTTATCGGTGCTGAACACCTGGGCGATAAAACTCGGCGCCAGCGCGTTCTGGTTGATGAAGATATTGCCCACTGGCGGCAAACCGTCGCCCGAGGTGCGCTGTTCAAACAACGGCGGGAAGCCCAGCGGCGAGCCGAGGCCGCCGGTCGGCGTGATGCTGATCTGTGGCTGCAACGGCTGGTTCGGCACATCCGGCCGCGCCACCGGCGTGTCGACGCGGAACTGCGGATCGCCACCCAACGCCACGGTGTTGACCGCGAAGTTGTTGGAGTTGGCGAAGCCGGTCCCGGCGTTGCCGGCCAGGTCGGTGACCAGGCTGTTGTCCAGGGTGATGAAGTTGCTCGGGTCGGTGATGTTCGCCGTCGGCGTCAGGGTCGCGGTCCAGGTCTTGCCGCCGTCGGCGCTGGCCAGGTTGGATAGCACGCCATTGGCCACGCTCAGCTCAGCGAGGTTGAAATTGCTGACCTTCTCGCTGAAGGTGAAGGTCACCACGGTGGTCTGGCCGGCGGTCAGGTTCGGGTTGGCGACGCTGATGGTCGCCGTCGGCCGGTCGGCATCGACTGAGTAGTTGTTGGAAATCGCGATGCTCGCTCCGGCATTGCCCGCGGTATCGTTGACCAGGCTGGTGTCCAGCACGATCAGGTTGGTGGCATCGGTGATGGCTGCCGTCGGGGTCAGGGTCGCGGTCCAGGTCTTGCCGCCATCGGCGCTGGCCAGGTTGGACAGCGTGCCGTTGGCGACGCTGAGCTCGGACAGGTTGAAACCGGTCACCACTTCGCTGAAGGCGATGGTTACGGTGGTGGTCTGGCCGATGCCCAGGTTGTTGTTGGCCACGGAGATGGTCGCGGTCGGACGCTGGGTGTCGATGCTGTAGTTGTTGGAGTCGGTGACACCGCTGCCGGCGTTGCCCGAGGCGTTCGCCACGAGAGTGTTGTTCAGCTCGATCAGGTTGCTGCTGTTGGTGATGTTGCTGGTTGGGGTGAAGGTCGCCGTCCAGGTGATGCCGCCATCGCTGGTGGTGACGCCGGTCAAGGTGCCGTTGCTGATCGTCAGGTCGGCGTTGCTGAAGCCGGTCACGGCTTCGCTGAAGGTGATGGTCACCAGCGAGGTGTCACCGACCTTCAGGGCGTTATCCGCTACCACGATGGTTGCGGTCGGACGCACCGTATCGATGGTGAAGTTGCCTGAGTTGGTGATACCGGCGCCGGCGTTGCCCGCCAGGTCCGTATAGCCTGCATTGTTCAGGCTGATCAGGTTGGTGCTGTCGTGGATGTTGGCGGTCGGGGTGAAGGTCGCCGTCCAGGTCACGCCACCGTCGCTGGTGCTCACCGCACTCAGGGTACCGTTGGGCACGCTCAGGTCGCTGTTGTCGAAACCGGTCACCGCCTCGCTGAAGGTGATGGTCACCAGTGAGGTCTGCCCGACGAGCAGGCTCGGGTTGGCCACCACGATGGTCGCGGTCGGCCGCACGCTGTCGATATTATAAGCGTTCGAGCTGATGGTCCCGGTGCCGTTGTTGCCCGCGATGTCGGTCACCGTGCTGTTGTCGAGGACAATGTGATTGTTGTTCTGGGTGATACCCGCCACCGGTGTCAGGGTCGCGGTATAGGTGATGTTGTCGCTGGTGCTCAGGCCGCTCAGGGTGCCGTTGTCGGTGGTCAGGTCGGCCAGGCTGACGCCAGTCACCGCTTCACTGAAAGTGATGGTCACCAGGGACGTACCGCCGATACCCAGGTGGTCGTTCGTCACCACCACGGTGGCGGTCGGCCGCTGAGTATCGATGGCGTAGGTGTTGGACACGCTGCTGCCGCTGCCGACATTGCCCGAAACGGCCGCCTGGACGCCGGTGTTGTCCAGGGTGATCTGGTCACTGGCGTCGGTGATGCCCGCCGTCGGGGTGAAAGTGGCAGTCCAGGTGATACCGCCATCGCTGCTGTGCACCGCGCTCAGGGTGCCGCTGGTGATCGACAGGTCGGCATTGCTGAAACCGCTCACCGCCTCGTTGAAGGTGATGGTCACCAGCGAGGTGTCGCCGATCTTCATTGCCGGGTTCGCCATCACGATGGTCGCGGTCGGCTGCACGGTGTCGATAGTGAAGTTCGCCGAGTTGGTGATGCCCGTGCCGGCGTTGCCGGCCTGGTCAGCGATACCGGCATTGGCCAGGGTGATGATGTTGGTCGCGCTGTTGGTGTTCGTGCCTGGCGTGAAGGTCGCGGTCCAGGTGATACCGCCGTCACTGGTGCTCACCGCGCTCAGGGTGCCATTGGCGATGGTCAGGTCGGTATTGGTGAACCCGGTCACCGCTTCGCTGAAGGTGATGGTTACCAGCGAGGTTTCACCAGCGGTGAGCGTCGGATCGGCGACGACGATGGTCGCGGTCGGGCGCTGGGTGTCGATGGCGTAGTTGTTGGAGTCGGTGGTCCCGGTGCCGATGTTGCCGCTGGTGTCGCTATAGGCGGTATTGTCCAGGGTGATGACATTGGTGGTGCTGGTGATGCTCGCATTCGGGGTGAAGGTCGCGATCCAGGTCACGCCACCGTCGCTGCTGCTCACCGCGCTCAGGGTGCCGTTGGCGATGCTCAGGTCAGCGTTGGTGAAACCGACCACGGCTTCCGAGAAGGTAATGGTCACCTGTGTGGTGTCACCGATTTTCAGGGCGCTGTCCGCCACCACGATAGTCGAGGTCGGGCGCACACCATCGATGGCCACGTTGTTGGACGTGGCGGTGCTGCTGCCGATGTTGCCCGCCGTATCGCTGACCAGACTGGTGTCCAGACTGATGTGGTTGCTCGCGCTGACGATAGCCGCCGCCGGGGTAAAGGTCGCGATCCAGGTCACGCCACCGTCGCTGGTCTGCACCGCGCTCAGGGTGCCGTTGGCGGTGCTCAGGTCCAGGTCGGCGTTGCTGAAACCGGTCACCGCTTCGCTGAAGGTGATGGTCACCGGCGAGGTCTGGCCGATCCCCAGATGGGTGTTACCGAACACGATGGTCGCGGTCGGCCGCTGGGTGTCGACGGCGTAGGTGTTGGAGGTGGTGGTGCTGCTGCCGGTATTGCCCGCGACGTCGCTGATCAGGGTGTTGTTCAGGGTGATGACATCGCCGGTATGGCTGACCCCGGCGGTCGGCGTCAGGGTCGCGGTCCAGGTGGTACCGCCGTCGCTGCTGCCAAAGCCGCTCAAACTGCCGTCGGCGACCGTGAAGGCGCCGGCGATGAGCCCGCTGAGCGCCTCGCTGAAGGTGATGGTCACCAGGGACGTGCCACCGATATTCAGGGCATTGTTGGCCACCACGATGCTCGTCGTAGTCGGCCGCACGGTGTCGACCACATAGGTGTTGGAGGTGGTCGTACCGGTACCGGCATTGGTCGCGGTATCGGTATAGAGGGTGTTGTCCAGGGTAATGACGTTACCGCTGCTGGTATTGCTGGCAGTCGGCGTCAGGGTTGCGGTCCAGTGGATATTGTCGCTGGTGGTCAGGTTGCTCAGGGTACCGTTGGACGCCGTCATGTCGGCCAGGCTGAAACTGCTCACTGCTTCGCTGAAGGTAATGTTCACCGTCGAGTTGACCGTGGTGCTCAGCGTAGGCGCGACGACCGTGACGGTCGCGGTCGGGCGCACGGTATCGATGGCGTAGTTGTTGGACGAGGTGGTGCCAGTCCCCACCGTGCCCGACGATGCGCCGCTGACACCGGTGTTATCCAGGACGATGTGGTTGGTGTTGCTGGTGATGCTCGCACTCGGGGTAAAAGTCGCGTTCCAGGTGGTACCACCGTCGCTGGTACTGACAGCGCTCAGGCTACCGTTGGCAATCGTCAGGTCGGCGTTGGTGAACCCCGTTACCGCCTGGTTGAAGGTAATGGTCACCTGCGAAGTGCTGCCAATATGCTGCGCGGTATTGGCGACCACGATGGTCGCGGTCGGTGGCGGGTTGAGTACTCCGCCATCGTTGAAGATATTGTTCACGGCCGCCGGAGCGCTCCCCGTGACGCCGCTCCCCGCCGGACCGCCGAAACCACTGCCACCGACGTTGCCGGACATGGCCGATAAGTTGGCGCTGGTCATAAACAGCGTGCCTTTGTTCCAGATGGCGCCGACACCTTTACCGGCCGCGCCACCGGGGTCGCTGGAACTGTCCGAGCCAACGTCAGCGCCGCCACCGCCGCCGCCGCCGCCGGCAGCGATGTTGTTGGAGATCACCGAGGTGCCGACAATGGTCAGGGTGCCGGTGCTGGCGTTGTAGATACCGCCGCTGGCCGACGCACCGGCCCCGCCGGTCTTGTCCCAGCCGGAGCCACCACCTCCGCCGCCAATGGAAATGGTGCCGTTGTTCGCCGTGCCGCCGACCCCGCCGTTAGTGTAGCCGCTGCCCCCTATAGCGCCCGCGCCGCCGAGACTGCTGCCACCCTTGCCGCCCATGTAGTTGGGGTTATAGCTGCCACCGGTACCGCCCGTGTTGGCGCTACCGGCGGTACCGGCATAATAAGCCCCCGAACCAGTGCCGGCGATACCACCATGGCCACCATTTTGCCCGCCAAGGGCACCGCCGCCGCCACCGCCGCCACCGACATTACCGCCGACGTAAGGTGCAACGACACCACCGCCACCGCCGCCGCCCGAGGCCGCGTTGGCGGTCACCGTGACATTGTTCAGGGTCAGGTTACCGAAGTTGACGATACCACCGCCCATCGCCGCGGTACCGTCGGTACCCGCCTGGGCGCCGTTGCCAGCCGCCAGGCCCTTGGTAATGATCAGACCGTCCAGGGTCGCGGTGATCCCTGAGTTGACCATGAGCACCTGGGTTTGGTACTGCCCGCTGAGGGTTACATCGGCAACGCCGTCGTGGTTCAAGTCGCCTTCGATGGTGAGGTTCTTGGTGACGGTCAGTTGCGAACTCAGATTGACCGTCATGCTGGCGTTGAAGGTAACGATATCGCCCGCCACCGCATTGCTCAGGGCCGCACGCAGTGAGCCGACGCCACTATCAAGGGTATTGGTCACCGTAATGGTCGACAGGCCGTACTGGTACGCAGCCATGGCATCGGCCGAGAGCACATTGTGGCTTTCGATGACCCCGGTGGAAATTTCCAGGGTCCAGTCGCCGCCCAGGCCGGTGCGGTTGGTCGACGCGGCGATATCGCGCCCGGTGTATTGCGCCAGGGAGTCGACAAAGCCGAGGCCGGTGGCGCCTTCGGCGGTATTACAGGCGTAGATCAGGATATCGCCGCCGACATTCATGTCATTGCCGATGCGCGCCAGCACGTCGGCCCGCGCCGCGACGTTAGTCGACGATAGATAGGTGCTGCCCAGCCACAGGTCGCCCGAATTGCCGTGGGCGATGATTTCCACGGTGCTCACACCCTGGTGGGTGTCCAGGTAATCGGCGATCTGTTGCAGGCCATCCTTGCCGGCCTGCAGCACCACCACCTGGGTGCCGGGGGCGACGCCCTTGAGCAGGGCACTGAAATCCTGTACCCGCGAGTCGACGAAGACCACCGACTGGCCAGGTACGGCGGCCGGCGCCGGGGTCGGCGTGGCATCGGATTGCGGGTGGGCATCGGCGGGCGCGGTCGCATGATCGGTGGTCGGTGCCTTCGCCGCATCGGTGGTGGCGTGGTTGGCCGGCTGCGCGGCCTCGACCACGGTGGCCGCCACGGCGCCGTCGAACAGCATGCGCGGCTCAAGCGGGATGATCATGGGTGAAACCAGGCTTCTCACGCCTTCAGCCGGCGATTTCTGTTTGCTCCACCACATGCTTCACCTGCACTTGAGCGCGTGTACGCTCAAAGGATTTTTTGTCGGAATAAAAAACCGCGATCAACTGACCCCGGTATTGGTTTTCATACGAATGACATTCGCGGCGCTGGCTGAGCCATCGTTCCAGAACGACAATTCCGCATATTTCTCGAACAGATCCGGCGGCAGGATCGTACGCCGTGGCTCCAGCGCCACCTTGGGCTTGACTTTGTGCAGGCCGGCGACCCCGAGGGCCTGGTCGAATGCCGGGGCGTCGTACACCAGGTGGTCGAAATCGTGTTCGAAAAAGGGCTCGCCGATAAAGTCGTAGACCAGCCGCAACACCCGCTCCGGGGCCTGGGACAGCAGGTCATAGTCGACCAGCAGCACGGAGTCGGCATGTTCGCCGTAATAGGCTTCCTTGAGCGCGGTCCAGGCGAACCCCACCAGGCGATTGCGCTGGGCCAGGGTTTCGCAACGGCTGTAGACGGTGTTGCGCTCGACCTCATCGTTGAACAGCTTGGTGTTCTCGAAGGGGTTGGCGCGGTACAGCCGCTCGAGGCTGTCCATGACCCAGGCGACATTGCGCACACAGGCAATGACCTTGGACTGGGGGAACAGGTCCATCAGCGCGGGCAGGCGCGCGGACCACTGGCGATTGGTATCGAAGATGACCGATTGCTCGGTCTTGTCGGCGTAATAGGACTCGAACAGACCGCGTAGCAGGCGGCGGCGCATATCGGTATCGATCACCGCGCCGAACTCGCTGCCGGCGCTGCATTGTTCCAGTACGCTGGTAAACAGGCTGCCGACCGGGCTGCTCATGCCGGCATGAAAACGGGGGTTTTGTAAAAGAATGGCAGACAGCAGGGTCGACCCTGAGCGCGGTAAACCGGAGATAAAGTGAAAACTGCGCAATCCCTTCACCCTAGCGGAAGTCCATTTGTAGGACAAAGCGTAGCGTAAGGAATTGTTCCGGACTAGTAGTATTTTGACATCAATTGTAGGGACTTTACGTCGAAAAAACCCATGAACATTGGCGCTCATGGATCTTTAGCGCGACTTTATCGCTGTATTTCAAGCCCTTACCAGTTAGTTCCCGCTACATGAAGCGCCGCAGACCTCATACAACACCGCTTGGGTGTCACCACCGGCATGCTGGTCAATTTTTCGCCAGTTGTCCGGAATGGACGGGAATTCATCCGGTGCGACCCGGCTCATCACCAGCCAGACCCGGCCGTTACCTGCCGGCAGGTCCTCCAGATGATCGAGGTAGACGCCGCTGTTTTCATCGATCAGGGTGCCGAAACCGTAATTGTTGGGCCGGGTCGACACGCCCTTGGCCGAGGGCGGCGTATACAGCCGCGGCGCGGTGGCGCTCTTGTCGTAGTAGCCCCAGGTGAGTAACCAGAACATGTCGCCCAGCACTACCTGGTCGCCGGCCACCGTGTGCTGGTTCATGTACTCGACCATGTTGTTGAACTGGTCGCCGGTGTCAACGGTGTAGTTGTTCTTCAGGCCCACGCCCTCCACCGCCAGGACCGCCACCAGCAGCAGCACGGCCAGGACCTTGAAGCGCTGTGCCAGACGGTCGATGCTCAGCGCCAGGACAATCGGCAGGCCGAGCGCTGGCACGGTCAGGTAGCGTTCGATGAACACCGGCGAGAGGAACGAAATGGCGAACACCAGCACCAGCGGCAGTGCGCTGTAGATCACTACCATCGTGTCGAAATGATAACGACTGCGGTCAGTCCAGACGAGGAACGTCATCACGGCCGCCATCACCCCCGGCAGGGTCACGAACAGCCACAGCGGCATGCCTTCGCCGTCATCCTGCGCCATCAGTTGCCAGATCATCGACGGCAGCGAGCGCAAGGTGACCGGGGGTTCCCAGCCGACATCACCACCGACCTTCAACTCCTCCATGTGCCGCACCAGGTCGATCAACCCCGGCAACCAGGGCAGGAACAGCAGCACGATCGCCACGTTGGCCAGCCACCACTCGCGGCGGGCGATATAGCGGTGCGCGCTGCCCGGCTGCGGACGGATCACCAGCAGGTAAAGCCAGTGCGACAGCACGCACAACGCCGAGAAATAGTGGGTATAGAACGCGGCCGCCATCAGCAGCGCATAGATCAGCAGATAACGCTTGCGCGCGGGCTCGCGGACCCAATACACCAGTGCAATGGTCGCCCCCAGCAGCCACACGCCCATCAGCGAATACATGCGTATTTCCTGGCTGTAGCGCACGGCCGTGGGCAACAGCGTCAGCAGCAGGCAAGTCAGCATCGTCGCCCGCCGGCTGGCGATCAGGTGCGCCAGCCAGGTGCCGAGCAGCACCGTGAGCACTCCCGGCACCGCGCTCATCATCCGAATCGACAGGATCGAGTCGCCGAACAGGCCCATCCAGACATGCAGCAGCATGAAATACAGCGGCGGATGGACATCGTGAGACGCATGGAACCAGATGCCGGCCAGCGGGAACTGGGCCAGCAGCAGACTGGAGCCTTCATCGCCCCAGATTGCCGCGGCCGTCAGCTCATAAAGACGCAACGCGACGGCCAGTAGCATGAGCGCTATCAGCCAGGGTTCGCGAAGCAGCTGGACCAGCGATTGCGGATGCGTGACAGGCTGACAGTAAAGTCGCTTTGCTGCTTCATCATTACTCGGAACGCCCATCACCATCCTCTAAAAATCGACAACTGCACCCGCCTGGGGGGTATGACGCGGTGATTGTAGGCTAGAACGACATCGCCTTGCCTGACTGTTCCAATCACGACCTTGACCACGCAAAAAACCGGTCCCCCGCAAAGACAGCGTCTACGCTTTCAGACGGTGCACAGCAGACCCGGACCGGCGGCCTATACAACCCGATCAACGGGCAAGGCACTTCACTTAACACAGCTGAAGGATAAGGATCTATGGAAGTATTTCTCGGCAATATCCAGATGTTCGGCTTCAACTACGCCCCTTACGGCTGGGCACTGTGCAATGGGCAGTTGGTACCTCTCTCGCAATATCAGGCGTTGTTCGCGGTGATGGGCACGACTTATGGCGGCAACGGCCAGAGCACCTTCGGCCTGCCCAACCTGCAAAGCCGGATTCCCATCTGCCAGGGCACCGGACCGGGCCTGACGACCCGGGTCATGGGCGAGTTCAACGGCACCGAAAGTGTCTCGGTCCTGGGCAGCAACCTGCCGCCGCAGGTGATCCCGACCGCCAGCCTGACCGTCACCACCACCGTCAACCTGGCGAGCGTCCCCAGCAATCCGGTCAATGCGCCCACCACCACCCACGCCTATATCGGTGCATCCACCCCGGCTGGACCGCCCTCGGCCTCGATCTACTCCGATGCACAAGGCGCGTCGCCGATTGCACTGAAAGGCACGACCAGCACCATTGCTGGCACCCTGAGCACGCCCGGCGGCAGCCTGCCACTGGCGACGATGAATCCATTCCTGGCGGTGAACTTCAGCATTGCCCTGCAAGGACTATTCCCGTCTCGTAACTGACGAGAGGATGGGATCACCGCGAAACCTGTAGGAGCCAGCTTGCTGGCGCTGGCGTCCGAATGGACACCGCAAGGTTCAAGGGCCTCATCGCTGCGATGCGGCGTCCCGACAAGCCCGCGCCTACAGATTTCGCGTTGCACCTTGACCGATCAGGGCCAGACGCCCCATTTACCCTGCATGACGGAGCATATCGATGCTGCAACAGGTTTCAAGTGAACACTTCCAGTTGCTGATGAAACAGCACTGCCTGCTGCACCTGCCCGACGGCAGCCAGCTGCCGATCCAGATCGAAGCGGTCGAGCTGCGCCCGCAATCGCGCCTGCCGGAGAGCCCCCGAATCCCCTTCAACGTGACGTTGCGCAGCCTGGAACCGACGGACTTCATCGACGGCCCGTGCGCCCTGGAGTTACCGCAGCTGGGCCGCGTGGACGCCATGTTCGTCTCGCGCGAGCCGCCCCAGGGCCGCGACCCGACCCTGGGCTATTTCAATATCGTCTTCAACTGAAGCCCGGGTACCAGACCAACCGCTCAGCCGCCGGCGAACTCTCCTCGACCCGAAACCCCAGCGCCAGATAATGCTGGCGCGCCTGGGGATTACTCGCCCAGACCACCGTCGCCACCGGGCAACGCACCTGTTCGGCGGCCCTCTGCACCCCTTGCAGCACACTGCGACCAAAGCCCTTGCCCCGCGCCGCCGGGATAAACGCCAGGTACAGCACGCGGATTTCATTAGGGCCGAAGTCGGCGCTCAGCACGCCGATGGGGGTGTCGAGCTTTTCCACCACATAATGAATCGCATCGGGGAAGTTATCGCCGATCCCCTGCTCCTGCACCTGGAATTGCTGGGCAACCACCTGCTCGACCACTTCGGGGTCGGCGTCGATCCACTGCAACTCGGGCCGGGCCGACTGATAGAGGCTCTGCAGAAAAGGCCCATCGGTAGGCCGTGACGGCCGCATGGACAAGCCGGCGGCAGACGAACTGTTCAACATCGGTTGTACTCCCTGAACCGTTGTAACGACTAGAAACCACTCTCCCGCACGCCCAGGGCGGCCATGCGCCGCCAGGCCGTGCCCAGTAATGACTCACTGCGTCCCTGCAACACCGCCACGCCGCGCAACGGATGGCTCGGCGTCGGCACCTCCTCGAGCACGCGCAGGCGGGCGCCGTATTGCGCCTGCACCGGTTCCGGCCGGCGGTTTTCGTCGCGACGCACGGCAATCGGCCCGTGGTGATCGGAGGTCAGGGCCTCCTGGTCGATGGCCGCCACGCCATTGGCGTCGACGTCCAGCAATTCCACCGGCCAGGCCGGGCGCATTGGGTCGTCGGCGACAAAACGGCCTTTCGCCCCCGGCGCGACCCGCCACAAGTCCTCTTCGGCCAGGTAACCGCGCAGGCGAGTACCGTCCTCGACGACCCGCGCCAGCGGCTCCTTGGTCGAAACCCAGCGCCCGACGCTCAATTGCGGCATCAGGTCGCGCACCTGGCCGGCCTGCGGCGCCTTTAACAACAAGCGCTCACGACGGGCCTGCAAACCCCGGTATTCGGCCACGGCCTCCGCCAGTCGCTGTTCAAGAATGCCGACATCCGCCGCGGTTTCGCTGCGCCCGGCCTGACGGCGCATCTGCAATTGCAGGATATCGATTTCCCGCCGCACGATGATCAACCGCGAGTCGACGTCCGGCGACTCCAGCGCCACCAGCACCGCGCCCGCCTCGACCATCTGCCCATCGCGCACATTGACCTGCTTGACCCGCGCGGCGACCGGCGCATGCAACGCCGTGACCCGCCCGGCCTCGAGCATCACCGGTATTTCCACGCTGCTGCGCCAGGGCACCGCCACCAGCAACAGCAGCGCCAACAGGCCCAGGCCGCTGAGCAGCACCCGTGGGGTGTGCGCCTGTTCGCGCCGCGACCACCATTCGCGGGTTTCCTTGAAAATCGGCAGGAAGATGAACCAGCCCAGCTCGACCATCATCAGGAAAATGCCCAGCAGCTTGAAGAACAGGTGATAGACCGCCAGGGCGATCCCGAAAAACAGCGCCGCGCGCCACAACCAGGAAAGGAACCCCCACCACAGCAGCCGTCGGCGCATGGCCGGCGGCCAGGGTTCGGGGGCCGACTCGTCGTAGCCGAACAAGGCCTCACGCAAGCGCCAGCGACACAGGGCAAAGGCCCGGCCCTGGAGGTTGTCGATTTCCCAGAAATCGCTGAGCAGAAAATAACCGTCGAAACGCATGAACGGGTTGAGGTTGACCGCCAGAGTGGTCAGCCAGGTGGCGCTGGCGAGCATGAACGCCGCCGTGCGCGCCGCCCCGTCCGGCAACAGCGACCAGGCCAGCAGGGCGATACAGGCCAGCAGCATCTCGGCCATGACCCCGCCGGCACCGATCAACAAGCGCGCTTTGCGGTCGTTGATCCGCCAGGCATCGCTGACATCGGTGTAGAACAGCGGCAGCATGACCATGAAGGCCACGCCCATGCTCTGCACCCGACAGCCGGCGCGCTTGGCCATGAAGGCATGGCCGAACTCATGGCAGAGCTTGGCGAAGAACAGCGCGATGCCGAAGGCCATCGCCCCGCCGAGGCTGAACAGGTGCGGAAAGGTCGAGAGAAAGCGCTCCCAGTCCCGCGACACCAGAAACACCCCAAGCCCCAGGGTGGCCGGCAAACCATAGCGCAGCAGGCGCGGGCCAAAGCGTTGCAGCCACGGCCAGGCGCGATTGAGGAACGCATCCGGGCGCCACAGGGGAATGCGGAAAAACAGGTATTGATGCAGGGCCATCTGCCACAGGCTCTGGCGCGACGCGGCGGCTTTCCAGGCATAGCTGGCGCGCTGTTGCGGGTCCAGCGAAGCAATCAGGTCATGGGCGCGCAAAAAGCCCAGCAACTGCTCCAGCTCCGGGTCGCCCAGCGGCAGGCCCGGTTCACGGTTCGCCGCTTGCAGCACGTGCTCCGGATCACCCAGCGACCAATGCCGCAGCAGGCGGATGGCCTGGGCGCCGAGCTTGAAATAACGCCCGCGCACCGGATCGGCCAGGGTCCAACGCGGCGAACCGTCCAATGCCGGCGAGGCCGCGGTGAGTTGCAGGTCCGCGCGCAGGCTGGGCAGGTTCATTACAAGCCGACACTCTGGCGCAGCCCGGCCAATGGCCGGCGCAGCAGGTACAAGGCCAGCGGCGCGCGCTGGCCGAAGAGTTTCGCCGTACCGCGCAAGCCGATACGCGGTACCGGGGTATCGATAAAGCCGGCATCCAGGCGATAGGCCAACTGCCCCGCCGGGGTCGATTGCGCCTCGTAGGCCACCCGCTCCAGCTTGGCCGAATAACGCTGCAAGGGGTCGCTGTCGAGGAACAAGGCGACTTCGGCGTCGGACGCCAGGGCGATGGCATCGCCGACCGCCAGCTCGATACGCAGTTCGGCCTGGCTCGGGTCGGCGATCTCCATCAACCGTTCACCGGTCTGCACCGGCTTGCCGGTCCAGCGCTCGGCGTCGGCGAACACCGCGATACCGTCACGTTCGGCGCGCACTTCGCTGCGTTTGAGCAATTCGGCAGCGTAATCGCGTTCGGCACGTTTCTGTTCGACCCGCGCCGCCAGCAAATCGATCTTCGAGCTCGACTCGGCATCGGCAAAGGCCCGCTGGGCATTGGCCTTCAATTCGGCTTCGGCCACACCGAGGGCGCGCTGAGCCACATCGGCCTGGGCCTTGAGGGTGGTGCTTTCAAAGCGCACCAGCAGGTCGCCGGTTTTCACCGTCTGGTTCGGCTTGACCAGGAACTCGGCAATCACCCCGTCCAGCGGGGCCGCCACCACCCGGCCGGCCAGCGGCACGACTTCCGCCGGCGCCAGCACCGACTGGCGCACCGGAATCAGCAGGCTCAGCAGGGCCAGGACCACCAGCAACGCCTGGCGCTTGCGGGTGAAGCGCAAACGCCACGGCCGCCGTGGCTGCAAGGCGAGCCAGGCATGGCTGTAGGTGTCGCCCAATTGCGCCAGCAGCACCTGTTCGGAAGGACTCCAGGGATTGTCGCGGGCCAGCCACAGGCCGCCAAAGACTTCACCCTTGTGATCGAGCAGCGGTAACCAGAACACCTGGGGCGCCGACAGGCTCTGCCAGTCCTCGCGCACCGAGGCGGTAAACGCCTCCATCGGCACCACGGTCGCGGGCTTGGCCCGTTCCAGCTTGAAAACCTGCGCCACGGCGTGTTCGACAAAGGCGACAAACGGCGCATTTGGTTCCACCGAGCTGACCCCGGTCACCGCCCGCACCTTACCGGCGATCAGCAGAGCGGCATGGCGAAAGCCAAACAGCGCCTGGCCGTCGTTGACCAGGCTATAAGCCAGCTGTTCGGGGGTGCGGGCGGCGCGGGTCAGGCGCTCAAGGTCGAGGAACTGGGCGAATACCCGCTCCACGGCACCCGCTACCGGTGCGTTCACTTCAGCGCCTCGAAACGCGCGGTGCCACTCATGCCCGCCAGCAGGCCGTCGGCCTTGGGCAGGCTGGCCACCAGCAACAGGGTCTGGCTGCCTTCATCGATCCGCGCGCCCAGGCGCTTGATGGTGGCGGTCAGAGGCTGGCCGGTTTCATCCGGGACGAAGCTGAAGGTCTGCCCGGCCTTGAGCTTGCCCATCCAGCGCGACGGCACCAGCAAGTGGATTTCCAGGGTGCGGTTGTCGACGATCTCCAGCATCGGCGACCCGGCCGAGACGCTTTCGTAGCGCTGGACCTTGCGCTGCACGACCTGGCCATCATAGGGCGCGATCACGCTGCAACGCTTGACCTGCACTTGGTAGACCTGGGACTGGGCCTGGGTTTCGGCGAGCTTGGCCTCGGCGCGGGCCACTTCGAAGCGACCGACGGAGTTCAACGAAGCCAACTGTTTATTGTGCGCCAGTTCTTCACTGGCACCACGGCTGGCGGCCTGGGCGGCATTGAGTTGGGCCTGATAGGCCGAGCAGTCGAATCGCGCCAGGGTGTCGCCCTGCTTGAAGGTCTCGCCTTCACTGAACGGCAACTCGACAATGCGCCCCGACAGCTCGCTGGCGAGCATTGCCTGGTCACGGGCGCGCAACACACCACGGGCCTCGCTGGTGGCGACGGCATGCGGCGCGGCGGCATTATTGTCCAACAACGGATCAACCTCGACCGGCGCCTGCGCCTGCGCCTGCGCCAGGCACGCCATGCAGGACAACCCAAACACACCCACCCGCAAACACCACATATAAAGAGACTCCTTGTCGGATAATCGCGAGTCTACGGCAGCCGTATCAAGCGTCAAGCCAATTGCCACTATGTTTATCGAAGAGCCGGGCGACCGCCGATGTGCGGCAGATCACAGGCTGCAACACCGCGCTGGCTACAAGCATAGGTGTTACGGCCCGGCTTCGGTATTATTCGCGCCATTCCCGGCATCGCTGCCGCTCGTTTACCGAATTAGGGACAATTCATGCGTATTGGTCTTCTGACATCTCTGGCCCTGGCGATGAGCGCCAGCTTCTGCTCACTGGCCCAGGCCAGCTCCGACGACACCTGCTACCCGCACTGGTCGCTGCTCAAGTACAGCCTCGACGGTTGCAGCAACCTGACCTTCCTCAGCCCGGGCAACGACAGCCGGGTCAACCTGCGCCTGCTGCTGTCCGACCAGGGCTCCTTGCCCCTGGCGCCCAACCCGCTGAGCGAGGAAGACCTGAACGCCGGTTTCGGCCCGGTGCCATTCGCCAATAGCCGTCTGGACACGGCCCCTGCGCCGACCGTCAGCAGCGCAGCGGGCACGCCCGTCGCGTCTCCCCTCGACGAGGCCTTGGCGAAGCTCGGTATCACCCGCGACCACGGCGAAAACGTCGTCAGCCTGCTGTCTGGCGAGGGCGGACGCTGCCGCAGCAACGATGCCGAGAGCGCCACCACCTTTATCAACCAACTGCTGGCCAGCCCCGAGCTGCCCGACCCCGAGCGCCAGGCCCTGGCCCGCGCTCGCCTGCAGATGCTCGACACCTGCGCCTGGGAGCCGACCCAGCAAGCGAGCCTGGTGCCCGCCGTGCAATCGGCCCAGGGCCAGGCATTTGCCAGCTACTTGAACGGTGCCATCAGCTTCTACAGCGGGCGCTTCGCCGAAGCCTCCCAGGCCTTCGCCAGCCTGAGCGAGAACCCGCAACCCTGGTTGAAGGAAACCGCGCAGTACATGCAGGCGCGCACCGCCCTCAACCTGGCGCAACAGAACACCTTCGACAGCGACGGGATGCCAACCAAGGAAGAGGCCGACAAAGCCCAGTTGAAACTGGCCGAGGAAGGTTTCCAGCGCTACCTCGGCACCTGGCCCCAGGGCCTCTACGCGACCTCCGCCCGAGGCCTGTTGCGGCGCGTCTACTGGTTGGCCGGGAATTCCGAGAAGCAGGCGGCCGAATACCTCTGGCAACTGGGCCAGGCCAAGGCCGACGAACGCAACGTAACGCCTGACGAACTGGTGCAGGAGATCGACAACAAGATGCTGTTCGGCAGCGGCAAGGTCGAGCAGCCCTTGTTCCAGGCCCTCGACGACCTGATGGGCATGCGCCCCGGTTACGGCGAGAACGCCACGCCCAAGCTGACCCTGGAAATCTTGCAGGCGCAGAAGCCGATCTTCGCCGCGCAACCGGCGCTGTACGACTACCTGCAGGCCGCGTTCCAGCTGTATGTCGCGAAAAACCCGGAACTGGCGCTCAAGAGCCTGCCGACCGAGATCCCGGCGAAACTCGACTACCTCGCCTTCAGCCAGCAGATGCTCCGTGGTCTGGCCCTGGAAGCGAAACAGGACGGGAACGGCGCCGAAGCCCTGTGGCTGAAACTGCTGCCGCAAGTCCGCCAGCCGCTGCAACGCGAGCAGGTCGAGCTGGCCCTGGCCAACCACTATGAGCGCAACCAGCAGGTGGCCAAGGTCTTTGCCAGCGACTCGCCGATCAAGACCCCACAAGTGCGCGCCATCCTGCTGCGGCATATCGCCGACGCCGGCCTGCTGCGTCAGGTCGCCCAGGGCGAAGCGTCCACCGAGCGGGATACGGCCTTGTTCGTATTGCTCTACAAGGACCTGCGTCTGGGCCATTACGCCGATTTCGCCGCCGACCTCAAGCAGTTGCCCGCCGAGCCGGCCGACACCAAGTTGGGCACCGCCCTGGGTTACACCTACAGCGGCGGCCAGCCGCTCAAACTGTTCCGCTGGAGCGGTGCCAAGGCCGAATCCGGTTATGCCTGTCCGACCATTGGCGAGACGGCGACGACTTTGCAAGCCGACGCCAAGCAGCCGCAGGCGCTGAACTGCCTGGGCGAATTCATCCTGCGCAACAGCCTGGACGGCATGCCGCTGGACAGCCAGCGCAGCGCGGATGAGCTGGGTGGAACCGCATCCTTATTCAAGGGCACCACCTTCTCCCGTCTCGACGGTTACCAGAGCGTGATCGCCGACGCCAAGGCAACGTCCACCGACAAGGCCTACGCCCTGTTCCGAGCGATCAACTGCTACGCGCCCGCAGGCTACAACAGTTGCGGTGGCAAGGACGTGACGCCGGCGCAACGCAAGGCCTGGTTCAAGCAGCTTAAAACCAGCTATGCCAGCACCCAGTGGGGCAAGTCGCTGCAGTACTACTGGTAAGTGGCCGTGGATCGCTGGCGCTGGCTGTTGCTGGCCGGGCTGCTGGCGTTGGCCGATGCCTGGGCGGCGGTCGAAGCGCGGGACTACGACAGTTTCTGGCTGTGGAGCGGCGTCGCCCCGCAGCCGGTGCTGAGTCAGGCCAAGAGCCTGTACATCCTGCAAGGCCAGGTCAGTGAGTCGCGGCGCTCGCCGCAGCGGACGGTCAACTTTATTGCCCAGGGCATTGCGATTCCGCGTCTGACCCGGGGCGAGGTCTGGGTGGTCTATCGCGCCCACACGCTGCATTGGCCAGAATTGGTTTATCAACAGCTGCTCAGCCAGGTAAAACGCTGGCAACAGGCGGGCAACCCGGTGATCGGCATCCAGATCGACTTCGATGCCCGCACCCGCTATCTCGACGAATATGTCGCCTTTCTGCGCGACCTGCGCCAGCGGCTGCCGACGGAGTTGCACCTGAGTATTACCGGGCTGATGGACTGGAGCAGCAACGCCGACCCGGCGGCCATCGCCCAGCTCAAAGGCGTGGTGGATGAGGTGGTGGTGCAGACGTATCAGGGACGGCACAGCATTCCCGATTACGCCGCGTATCTGCCACGGATGAACCGGCTGGGCGTGCCATTCAAGATCGGTTTGATCCAGGGCGGTGAGTGGCAGGCTCCGGGATATTTGAAGGGAAATGAGTGGTTTCGGGGGTATGTGGTGTTTCTCCAGAATCCCTAGCCCGCCAATGCATCCAATCTGCACAACCATGCGTCGAAATGCGGGCAAGCAGCACGCATAACGTCCAAACCGATATCGCAGGCGATCAAAGGGCCGTGAAACGTCTTCTGGTAATCGGGCATGGCCTTAAGCACCCGCTTTGACGGGGCTGTATTCGGGCTATCATTGATATCTTCCGGCGTTGTGTGCGCTGCGGTAACGGCGCTGAGCGTGGACACAACCGCTGGATCATCAACCCATTGGCCGAACTGCTCGGTCCCGGCGAACAGCAGCGCTTCAAACTCGTGCACCAGCAAATTCGGAATGAAGTTTGGTTCGCTGATATCCAATGCCAACTGCGTCTCCAGAAAGGTTGCTTTCTGTGCGCCAGTGCCTTGAGCCGGGAACCCTGCCGTGTTTTTACCTGGAAAATCGGTGGGCAGTGCATAGAGATCAAAAAGCGTCGAGACATACGCCCTGCCGTCCTGTCGACACAAGCGGATCAGTTGTGGCTTAACCTTGGCATAGCTCACTACACCCCCTTTGTATCCGGGGCTGGTACTGACAATGATCGACGTGATGTAGACACCCAGACGGGCGTAATGCGGCATTAGCAGTTCCCGCACGAAGGCCTCTTCCGTTTGGCCTTCAACCAGCAAAATCAGGCGATTCATCGGGACGGCCTCCCGCCCAGAAGGTTTTTCTTCCAGAGATCGCCCAGGCTGTACTCCTCAAGCCATTCGGCCAACAGGCTTTCATCGGGGCGCTTGAACACAGACCCGCCATCGACCTTGTCCACGACGATGAGGTCGTGCGCATCGAATTCATTCACCAACTCGACCGATTGTGTCGAGATGATCAATTGGTGCTTCTGCGCCGTGGACTTCATCAGCGCACCCAGTGTGGTGATCGCAAAAGGATGCAGACCCAGCTCAGGCTCGTCGATCAGGATCGCGGAAGGCATGAAGCTTTCGGGTTGAAGCAGCACGGTTGCCAGGCAGATAAAACGCAGCGTGCCATCGGATAACGCACTGGCGTTGAAGGGCACATCCTGCCCTTTCTCCGTCCATTCGAGTTGGATCTTTTCTTTGTTATCCACGGTAGGGCGCAGATGAAAATCACCAAAGAAGGGAGCCACCAGTTGGATCGATTTGACGATGCGCTTGTAGTGAGCCTCGTGATGATTTTTCAGACGATAGAGAAAGGCCGCCAGATTGCGCGCATCGTCACGCAGGTACTCGTTGTCGTTGATCCCATGGATCTGTTTGACCCAGGCGCTTTGGCTCGTATCGTGAAAATGGTAGAGGCGCCAGCTACGCATGGCCGGTACCACATGCTCGTAAATCCGTGTCTTGCTATTTTGCGCTTCTGCATAAGACTCAAAGTGTCCAGTCATCGGGCGCCAATCGCCCGACCCATTCCACCAAAGCGCCTCATAGGCAAACATCATTCGATTGTCTTGAGTCGGCTTCAGCATGAATTTATAGCCGTTATTACCAAAATACAGCTCTGCCTCCAGCGTCTCGCTTTTCTTGCGCCCAAAGTGCAGGAGGGCATCCGGACCACCCGCGGCTCCCACAGTGGCTTGCAACTGCTCATCAAGGATTCGGTTGATCAGACGGAAAAAACCGATGAAGTTGGATTTACCGGCACCGTTGGCCCCAATCAGGACGTTGATTTTGCCCAACTCGATATCGCATTCCGCGATCGACTTGTAACCGCGCAAGACCAACCGCGATAGCTGATCCGAGTCATACACTTTCTTGATCATTTGCATATCCCGAATGGCGGTACATGCCGAAATATAGGGCATACCGTGTCAAATACCGGACATTATCGCTAGAATAGGCGAGTGTTGCACCCGCGAATACTCGTCACGGCTGAAGTGAAAACCTCACACGGCCCGCCAATCATTTTCCCGGCGTCACGTCGCGCAAACACCGGAACACCTCACTTCGACGCCGCCGCCGAACGCGCTTTCGCGCACTACGGGCTGCCGTTGAGTGACGACCCGCTCTCAGACCTCACCCAACCTTCTCGCCCTCGCCCTCGCCCACACGTATCCCGGCGTCACTCAGCATGGAAGACAAGTTGGTCAATGCGCTTTCGATTCTGCAATCGGCGGCGGCCACGGCTTATGAATCCGCCGATCAATTCGACGGGGCGAAGCGCAAGTTGGCAATGGGGACGGTGCATCTGATCGAGTTGGCGCAGTCGTGGGTCGACTCGATGATTGATGAAACGTCGACGATGGGGACAGCGGGCTGATCCAGGGCCGGCGGTGTTGCTGAAGACGCCTTCGCGGGCAAGCTCCGCTCCCACAGTCGTTCTAGGTCGCACGCAAACTCCAGGCTCGCCGCGAGATTTACTGTGGGAGCGGAGCTTGCCCGCGAAGGCGGCAGAACAGGCACCACAAAATCAACGGGTGTTCATCACCGCACTAAAGGCTGCGGCCGAGCGCGGTCGACAACAGGAACTCAGGCATTAAGCCGAAAACTCTCCAGCCAAGGCCCCAGTTCGGTCGCCCGCAACGGTTTGGAAATCAGAAACCCCTGCGCCACTTCATAGCCCTGGGCCTGGAGAATCTTTTGCTGGGCCAGGGTTTCCACCCCCTCGGCCACCACCCGCAACTCCAGGCTCTCGCCGATCCGGATCACAGCCTCACTCAAGGCCTGGCTGGTCTCGTCGGTTTCCAGGTCATGGACAAAACTGCGATCGAGCTTGAGTTCCTGGATCGGCAACCGCCGCAGGTAGCTCAAACTCGAATAGCCCGTGCCGAAGTCATCCATGGCCAGACGGACCCCGAGAGCATGAACCTCATCGATCGTGCACAAGGTATCCGGGTTGCTGTCCATCAACACATTCTCGGTGATCTCCACCGTCAGGTCCGCCGCCACCAGGCCGTTCTGCGACAAGGCCCGACTGATAAAGCGCGGCAGATCACGGTTGTGGAAATTGGTCGGCGAGAGATTCACCGAAATGCTCGGCACTTTCAGGTGCTGACGGCGCCAGCTCGCCAACTGCCGACAGGCCTCGCGCAACGTCCATTGGCCGAACTCGCCGATCAAGCCACACTCCTCGGCCATGGGAATGAACGTGTTGGGTGACACCTCGCCGAATTGCGGATGATTCCAACGCGCCAAGGCCTCGACACCACAGAGGTCCTGATGATTGAGACCGACTTGCGGCTGATAGACCAGGTGCAGTTTTTTCTGATCAATGGCCTCTCGCAGGGCTGTTTCCAGGCTCAGTCGGCCCTTGGCCATCTGATCCAACCCGTGACTGAAGAAACTGACGCTGCCCCGTGCACGGGTCTTGGCCTGGTACATGGCAATGTCGGCCCGTTGCAGCAAGACATCCATGCTCCGACCATCCTCGGGAAACATACTGACGCCAATGCTGGCGGACGGCTTGAGGGTCACCCCAGCGATCTGACACGGGGCGCTCAGGCAGCTTTTCAGACCGACGAGAAGATCGGTCACTTGCTCCAGCGAGCATTGCGGCAACACCAGCACAAACTCATCGCCGGACAGCCGACAGACAATATCCTGCTTGCGCCGCCGCTCCTGCAAACGCCGGGCGATCATGCACAGGAACTCATCGCCCGCCGCATGCCCAAGGGAGTCGTTGACCTGCTTGAAGCGGTCCAGGTCAATAAAGACCACGGCCAGGCTGCTCTTGCTGCGCACCGAATCGGCAATCGCCTGATCGGCCTTGGCGTGCAGCATATTGCGATTGGGCAGCCCGGTCAGGTCATCGTAAAACGCCAGCTGACGGATATGCGCGCGCGACTCTTCGCGCTCCAGGGCCAGTGCACAGAGGTGGATCGTGGCATTCACCAGCAGTTGATCCAGTGGACTCGGCTCGCGTGTCTCCCGGTAGTAAAACGCGAACGTCCCCAGCACCCGGCCAGAACTGGACTTGATCGGCGTCGACCAACAGGCCTTGAGCCCCAATGGGATCACCTTGTCGCGAAAGCCTTCCCAGAACGGGTGATGCGCAATGTCCGTCACAACCACCGGCTCACCGCTGAACGCCGCCGTACCGCAAGACCCCACTTGCGGCCCGATGCGCAAGCCATCCAGCGCATTGGAGTAATGCTCGGGCAAGCTGGGGGCGGCCAGGGGATGCAAGGTGCCCGCTTCGTCGACCCGCAGAATCGAGGCAATCACGTCGGGGGCAATCCGCTCGACTTCGCGACAAACCAAGGTCATCAGGGCCGCCAATGATTCCTCTCGAACCATGGCTTCGAGCACTTTGTGCCGCAGGATCTCCGGCATCCGCGTATGGGTCACGTCGATCAGGACACTGACGGTATGGGTCAGGTGGCCGAGGTGATCGAGCACCGGATAGGTGGTGACATTGCACCAGACACGACGACCATCATGCCGATAACCGAACGCCTGTGAGTGATAAGTCTCGCCGCGCATCAACTGAGCATGGAGAGTCGCAATGTCTTCCAATTCGAAATAGGGGGCGATGACACTGATAGGCGTTCGTCCCACCACGACGGCTTCGTCGTAGCCGAACATCAGGGTGAAGCCACCGTTGACGTAAAGAATCTGCCACTGGGCATCGGTGACGATGATCGCGTTTTCGGTGCTGTCGACCACCAGCGACAGCAGCGACAGGCGCTCGCGCTCTTCATGCTGGACCGTGATGTCCTTGATGAAGGCGGTGTACATCACCTGGTCGTCGGTCTTGACCTTGGAGATGGACATTGCGCCCCAACGTCGGGTGCCGTCCTTGCACTCGATCAGCACGTCGCGGCTGGTGCCGACGATCTTGTTGAGCCCCGTGCGACGATTGGCGTCGATGTAGCTGTCGTGATCCGCGCGAATCAGTTGGGGCACCAGGAGACTGACATTTTGCCCGATCACCTCTTCCTGCTCGTACCCCCAGAGTTTTTCCGCGGCGGCGTTGAACAGGATGACCCGGTTCTGGCTATCAATGACCACAACACTGTCGATGCTCTGCTCGAGGGTCTGGATGAAAACTTGGGAAAGATCCTGAATGTCAGGCATGGCGGTAGCCCACTCACGGGAAGGAAGACAAACACAGTGTCGGGCTCCTTCCCGGTGCTTCAGGACTTTGCTGATCGCTGCCCCACTTTTTGCAGAGATCGGAGGGGGTTGAAGGGGACACCCATCTCGGTGTCCAACAGTAGTAAGGTCATCATGTAAACACTGATATCAATATGCCGCTATCCGATCATCGGACTATTGACCTGCATCAAAGGCCCCCAAAGGACAGATGTAATATCTTCGTCGCGGCCTCGCGACGAAGGCGTTCTCAAAAGCATTCTCATTAGCTGTAACGTTGCATCCCCAACGCTTCACCGTCACCCGCTCCAGGGTGTCGAACACCAGGTTCTCCACCAGCAGGCCGATCAGGATCACCACCGCCCGGCCAGCAGGAACTGCTTGAGCACATGGATCTGCAACACGCCGAAACGGCGACTGAAGGCGATCTGTTGCTCGGGGCTGATGCGCTGGTCGCGGAACACCACCACGTGGTGCTCCAGGTGCGCGCGATGAATGCGGGCAAAATCCTCGTCATTGAGCGCTTGGCGCAAATCGAGGCCAAGGATTTCAGCGCCCAGGCGTCGGAGCGGCGAAGGATGAGTACTTTTCCGCGCGACTCAAGGACCTCTCCGACAGGCTTGGATGCCTTGAAAACCCGGGTTCTGGAACCTTGTGCAAAACACTGGGGTCGCGGGAAGCAATACGCATCGCCAAGAGGGCGAGTCCCTACAGCCACTTGGGAATCGATTGATAGTTTCAGGGGGGACTGGTGAAAGAGAATGGCACCATGCAATCATCCGTCATAGCGCGCCTCAGGCGCAGAAAGTGGTCGGTTTGACAAGCACCCGGGCAGCTTCTAGTGTGCCATCGGATCACCCTTCAACCTTGTTCAAAACAGAGTAGTCGCGTGGCGGAAAAACCGAATCCCTTGAACAGCGTTCACGTCAATGGACCCATCCCCGCCCACCTTGCCCGGGCGGTGATAGAGGAGACCTTGCGTAGCGCGATCCTGGACGGGCGCCTTCCCTGTGGCCTGGCCTTGCGCCAACAGGAACTGGCGACGCTGTTCGGCGTCAGCCGCATGCCTGTGCGTGAAGCCCTGCGCCAGCTCGAAGCCCAGGAACTGCTGCATGTGGTGCACCACAAGGGCGCCGTGGTAGCGCCATTGATCGTCGATAACTCCATCGAAGCCTACGACTTGCGGATCCTGCTGGAAACCGAAGCGTTGCGCTTGTCGGTACCCTTGCTCGAGGACAATGACTTCAAACAGATCGAGGCCTATATCGATCTGCTGGAAACCGAAGACGACTATACCCAGGTCGGACGGCTCAACCGTCTGTTCCATATGGGGCTCTACAGCAAGGCGCCTAATCACAAACTGTTGAAACTGATCGAGCAGGGCCTGGTGGAAGAAGAACGCTTCCTGCGTTTCAACCTGTCGGCCATGGGGCTGGGCCAACTCTCCCAGGCTGACCATCGCGCCCTCCTCGCCTCCGCCCGGGCCGGCGAGATCGAGGTGTGCGTGGAGAACCTGCGGCACCACCTGCAACGTGGCATTGAAGTGATCCTGCGCTATCTGGCCCAGACCCGGTCTTGACCCCCTGAGCCGATACGCCCACGGGGGCCCAGGCCCCATGGCCTGCTGTTTTACCCATGTGCACGGCGGCCCGCGGGCCGACGAGACGGGTTGCCTGTGAACGGCAACGGCGGCGCCGACAAGCTGTCATCAGCTGTTTTGCATGATTCGTGAAAGAGAGCTTGGGCGCACGCCCCGCCACGCGGGATGACCCTATCTATTCACCGCTTCGGACAGGTTTCGCCTCTTCAGGCGATAGCAGAACTGCCCGTTTGGGCACAGGCTTGCTCATTGATAATGAATTGACGAGTGACGTACGGCTCTGCGCCTGCAACTTTCGGATTACATCACTCACCCAAGGAGCACTTCCACGCGCCGGAAGTACGGTTTAGCCGTGTCTCGGCCACGCCTATCAAATTATTAATCCATTCCGTTGAGAGCCATATGAATGAGGTATTCAATCATTCATTTAAATTCTGATCATTATTATTCGGAAGGGGCACTCTCACCCCTAAAAACACGGCATCGCCCGTGTTATAGGCAACACTCATCCGTTAAAAAACCCAACTTACAATTGTTCTAAAAATAACTTGATCCACGCTGATTATTTGTATTAATTTTTAATGGCTTTCGGGCAGTCCCTGTCGCAAAGGCCTTAGCCAGCCTAGACATACACGCCCCGCAAGACCAAACAAAATACGCTCAAAACGCTTGCACAATGACGCTTGGGTGCATGTTAAACAGGTGATGGTTCCTCTCGATACTTTCAATTTCTTATTGAGGAACCTGCTCGTCCGCCGGTTAACCAATGCGACATTACCCACCCCTCAGAACGATTAGAAGACCGCTTGTAACCTGTCACAACCCTTTCAACTTTGCAGCCACGTGGTGATTATTAATGAGCGCACTAAAAGCCCTTCTCGACAGCCGAAAAAAACAGTTGACCCAACACCCTGTATTCAGTGAGATTCATTCACTTTCACTACTTCGACGGTTCATGGAAGTCCATGTTTTTGCGGTCTGGGACTTCATGTCGTTGACCAAGCGCTTGCAACAGGAACTGACCTGTACCACCTTGCCCTGGCTCCCGCCCAAGGATCCCCAGGCCGCGCGCCTGATCAATGAAATTGTCCTGGGCGAGGAGTCCGACCAACGCGAAGGCCCTGGTCATTGCAGCCACTTCGAGCTGTACCTGGAGGCGATGCACGAGGTGGGCGCCAGCACGGTCGTCATCGAGCGCTTCATTGAGCTGTTGCGTGAAGGCGTGACGGTCGACACCGCGCTGCGCACGGTGAACGCGCCGTCGATGGTGATCGGCTTTGTCCGCAATACCCTCGAGATCGCCCTCGGCGCTTCGGCTCACCAGGTGGCCGCGGCCTTTCTGCACGGCCGGGAAAGTGTTATCCCGCAGATGTTCCAGCGGATTCTCGATGAATGGGGCATTGATCACGCCCAAGCCCCGACGTTGCGCTACTACCTGCAACGGCATATCGATGTCGATTCCGAGGACCATGGGCCGGCGGCCGAACACCTGCTGGAGCGCCTGGTGGACGGTCAGTCGCAGCGCGAGGTGGAGATCTACGGCGCAGCCCTGGCGGCCGTGGACAGCCGCATGGCGCTATGGGACGGCTTGCAGTTGAGCCTGAGCGAGCATGCGGTCGAGGTGGCCATCTCATGAACGCCGCCGACTACACCTCCTTCGCCGATGCCTGGGAAAGCCGCGCCAGCATCCGCACCCGTCCACGCCGCCTGCTCGAGGACGACGACCGGCTGATCTATCCACTGAGCCGCCAGCCGCTGGTCAGTAGCGAGAGTTTCCTGACCCTGTGTCCCGAACAAAGGGATTTCGTGCTGCTGCAGAGTCTCTACAAATTCATCAATGACGTGGTGATTTTCGAGACCGATATCGTCGACCGCACCGCCCGCCGCATTGCCAAGGGACGCTTCCCGATCCACTTCCCGTTCGCCTGTCGCTACGACGCCATGACCGTGGTAGTGGACGAGGATTACCACGCCCTGGTGGCCATGGACTTCATGCAGCAGACCGTGGCCATGACCGCTATCGAACCCCTCGAACTGCCCGAGGAAATCGAGTTGAGCCGGGCGATACCGGCGGCCATGGGCATGGCCCCCGAGCATCTGCAGGCGGCCATGGAACTGATCTGCGTGGCGATCTCGGAAAACACGGTGACCAACGATGTCGCGGCCTTTGCCAAGGACGACACGATCAAGCCCTCGATCAAGGGCCTGATGGCCGACCACCTGCTCGACGAAGGCCGGCATGCCACGTTCTGGACGCGCCTGGTGCGTCTCTACTGGCAGACCGCGAGCGAAGACGACCGCGACCTGATCGCACAGATCCTGCCGGTGTTCATCGTCCATTACCTGACCAACGACATCCAGAAGGCCTTCGACTTCCGCGTGATCGAGCATCTGCCGGTGAGCGAGGCGATTCGCCGGGCCCTCAGGCGTGAGGCACTGGGGCTGGCGTATCCGATCAATCGCCACCATCCGCTGGTGATCAATATCGTGCGCTTCCTGCGCAACAGCTCGCTGCTCGATTCGCCCTGTGTCCAGGACGCCTTGAGCGACTACCTGATCTAGCCAAGGAGATCATCATGAGACGTCTCACCCTTTTGCTCGTCGGCAGCAGCCAAGCGCTGGATGAATTGCTCCGCGAACTGGAACAGCACGGTCATTCGATTCAACGCCTGAGTCAGGCCCAGGCCATCGAAGCACAACCGCCGGGCGCGGCGGATCTGTTGATCGAAGATGGCAGCCTGGCGTTGCCCACCAGTTGGCGGCGCGACCTCGGCGCTTGCACGCACCTGGCCCTGCGCCTGGAACAAGGACCACCGACACCCCAGGGCCTGCCCGAACTCAACCTGCTCTGCCATCTGGTCGAGGACAGCGGGAGTCGCCTGATCCAGCGTCTGGCCGTTGCCCAGGACGACTCCGGGAACGGCCAGGCGCTACGCCTCGCCGCGGTCCAGGCCCTGGTGGAACAGGTGGCCTTGCAGGTCAGCCGTTACTCCCGTGATGTCGAACACTTTGCCGAGGCCGTCACGCTGCCAACGGCCTCAGACCACCCGGAACAGGACCTGCGGATGCTTGAGGCGCTGGCCTTCGAGCACCGCTTCAACCAGACCGCTCGCCCCGAGTTGCTGGCCCTGGCCCAGGTGTCGGTCATTGAGCATATCGAAGCCAGCCTGCTGCGCTTCGCCGATCGCCCGGCGCTGACCCTCGACGCAGAGTCACTGACCTACCGGGAACTGCATGACCTGAGCCGAACGATCCAGCAAGCCCTGCTGGCCCGGCTCGACGCCTTGGGGCCGCTCTCCGCGCCGCCGGTCATCGGGCTCTGCCAGCACAAGGGGGCCGCGTTGTACGCCAGCATCCTGGCGATTCTCGGTGCCGGGGCGGTGTATCTGCCGCTCGACCCGGGCCACCCGCTGCAGCGCCAACTGTTCGTCCTCAAGGATGCCGGTGCCAGCCTGCTGCTGCACGACGGGCAAGACCCGCTGGCCGGGCATCTGCCGGCCCTGGATGTCCGCGGCCTGACGAACGAAGCGCCAGACCAACCCCTGGTGCGCCAGGCATTGGCCGCCCAGGCGCCCTGTCTGGCGCTCTACACCTCGGGCACCACCGGGCAACCCAAGGGCGTACTGCTCAGCCAGCACAACCTCAGCCACTTCACCGCCTGGTATGCCGACTACGTACAGCTCAGCGAAACCAGCCGGGTCCTGCAGTTTTCCACCCTGAGTTTCGACTCGTCGCTGATCGATATTTTCCCGACCCTGGTCCGGGGCGCGGAGCTGGTGGTGCCCACTGAAGACCAGCGCCGCGACCCCTTGCAGCTGCTGGCGCTGATTCGCGGACAACAACTCAGTCACGCCTTCCTGCCGCCGGCGCTGCTGAGCATCCTGCCGCTGGACACGCCGCTGGGCCTGAGCCACGTGATGACCGGCGGCGACGTCTGCGAACCGGATGTCATCGAGAAGCTCGCGACGCAGTGCCATTTCTACAATCTCTACGGGCCCACCGAGAGCACCGTGCTGGTCACGGCCAGGCAGTTCCAGGCCGGCTCCGGCAATCGCAGCCTGGGCCAACCGATCGCTAACAGTCAGGTGCTGATTCTCGACGAGCAGCGCCAGCCGGTCCCTGAGCAGACCGTCGGCGAGTTGTACATCGTCGGGCCGGGGGTCGGCCTCGGTTATCTGAACAACCCCGACAAGACCGCCGACAGCTACCTGCAACTGACGTTGGGCCAGGGCGTCGGCCTGCGGGCCTACCGCACCGGCGATATGGCCAAGTGGACCGGCGAAGGCATCGAGTTGTGCGGGCGTCGGGACAACCAGGTGAAGATTCGTGGTTTCCGGGTCGAGCCGGAAGAAATCGAACAGTGCCTGCGCGACAGTCGGCTGTATCGCCAGATCGCGGTGGTCATCGATCCCCGGCGGCGGGTGCTGGCGTTCATGAGCCAGCCACAGTCTGCCGCTGGCCAGGACGCCCTCAGGCAACATGCCGAGCGCTATCTACCGGACTATATGCAACCGACCGTCTACACCGAGCTGGCCAGCCTGCCTTCGGCCAGCAACGGCAAGATCGATCGCGCGGCGTTGCTCAAGCTGCCGGTCGAGGCAGCGGAAAACAGCCGTCGCCGGTTACCGGCCACAGAGGACGAAAGCCGCCTGCTGGCGCTCTGGGCCGAGCTGCTGGAACTGCCGGTCGAGGATATTTCCACCGACGAGAGTTTCTTCAACCTGGGCGGTCACTCGATTCTGCTGTCAAAAATGTTGCTGGGCATTCGCGAGCAGTATGGCCGGGGCATTTCCATCAACCGCTTTATCGAGGAGCCGACCCTGTGCCGGCTGGCGCTGCTGGTCGGTGGCGCCGCCACCCACCAGGCCCTGAGCGAACAGATCGAGGTCGACGCCTGCCGTGAACTGGGCCTGAATGTGCTGCCCGCCGATCGGGCCGGCGATGTGAACAAAGTGGTGGTGACCGGCGCCAACAGTTTTGTCGGCGTGCACCTGGTCGAAGCGCTGCTGGCCGGCGGGGCTGTCGAGGTCGCCTGCCTGGTCCGCGACAGCGCCGCGGAACCGGCGAACGAACGCTTTGCCCGAGCCCTGCGGGAAAACCGCCTGGAGCACCTGGACCTGAGCCGGGTGCGGGTCCATGCCGCCGACCTGACCCGTCCGCGGCTGGGACTGGCCCCCGCGGTCTATGAGCGGATCGATCGTGAGTTCGGCGCCCTGGTGCACAACGCGGCCAACGTCAATCACGTACTCGACTACGAGTCGCTGGCCCCGGACAACGTCGATCCGCTGTTCGAATGCCTGCGCCTGTGCGAAGGCCGCAGCAAGAAGATCTTCAATTTCATCTCGACGCTGTCGGCCTCCAGCAGTGTCGATGCCGAAGGCCGGGTGCTCGAACAACCGGCGGCGCAGACACCGCCGATCTATATCAGGAACGGCTACAACCTGAGCAAGTGGGTCGGCGAGCGGATCCTGCAACGGGCCCGCGAGCAAGGCGCCTGGGTCAATCTCTACCGGCCCGGCAACATCAGCTTCAACAGCCGCAGCGGGGTCAGCCAACCGCACAAGAATCGGCTGATGCTGATGCTCAAGGGCTCGTTGCAACTGGGCCAGGTGCCCGCCCTGGAGCTCAATTTCGACCTGATGCCGGTGGACTTCCTCGCCCGCTTCATTGCCCTGCATGGTCGACGCACCAGCGCCCACGGGGTGTTCAACCTGCATAACCCGCAACCCTTGAGCTGGGCCGACTATGTGGCCTCGTTCCGCGAGGCCGGCCGCGACTTCCAACTGGTCAGCGTGGCCGACTGGCAACGCCAGTTGCATCGGGTAGACAGCGCCAATGCGCTGTTCGAAGTCCTGGGTTTCTACCTCAACGGCTTCGAGGAGGACATCGGCGATATCTCGGCCATCGGCCATGCCCATGCCGCCGCCGGCGTGCGCGAGATGGGCGAGCAATACCCGGCCAAGACCCCGGCGCTGCTGCGCAAGGGCTGCGACTACCTCACACAGATCCAGTTCATCTGATTCACCCCCACCCACAAGGAGTTACCTCATGAATAACCTGCAACCTGACAGCCTGATCCGCAACCCACAAGGCAGCCCGGTGATTTCATCGGTGGAGATTGCCCGCGACGCGGCCACGGTTTGGGCCGTGGTCGGCGATTTCGGCGGATTCGCGGCCTTTATCACGGCGCTGGAGCGCATCGAAATAACCGGCGATGGCGTCGGCTCGCTGCGCAAGAAATTCTTCAAGGACGGCAATCTGGTGGTCGAGCAGCTCAACTCGCGGGATGAGCAGGCACGGCGGATGACCTGGACGACGATCTACAACACCCTGGGGGTTGGCCAGCTGTGGGCGGCGATGACCGTGGAGGCACTGGATGCGCGGCGTTGCCGGGCGACCTGGACCATCATTGCCGAACCGGCCAGTGGTGGCGAGGAAGCGCTGCCGGGGTTCCGCAGCTTCGTCCAGGGGTTTGCCGATGATGCGATGAACAATGTGCGGACGTTGTTGGCCTGATCAAGTTCGGCCCCCGCCGCCAGGTTTTGCCTGCGGTCTGGTGAACGACAGATCTCCCCTGTGGGAGCGGTGCTTGCCCGCGAAGCTTTTGGCGTCCTTGAGGCCGCCTTCGCGAGCAAGCTCTGCTCCCACACAAGCCCTGCTTCCGCAAGGGGGGGGTCAACACCGGTATCGCGGGATCAGATCCGGAAACTGTCCACCAACTGCTTCAACCGTCCAGCCTGCTGCGCCAGCGCATCGCAATCCTTCAAGGTCTCATTCAGGTTCGCCACACCCTGCTGGTTCAGCAGGTTGATCTGGTTGATATCAACGTTGAGGGTCTCCACCACCGCGGTCTGTTCCTCGGTCGCAGCGGCCACCGATTGGTTCATCCCGTCGATCTCGGTAATCCGCTGGGTCACGCTGACCAGGCGGGCACCAGCCTGGTTGGCGACTTCAACGCTCTCCTCGCTGGACACCTGGCTGGCGTTCATGGTGGTCACCGCTTCCCGCGAACCGACCTGCAACGAGGTGATCATCTTGTGGATCTCCTCCGCCGATTCCTGGGTCCGGTGGGCCAGGTTGCGCACTTCATCGGCCACCACCGCAAAGCCACGTCCCGCTTCACCCGCCCGCGCCGCTTCAATCGCCGCGTTAAGGGCCAGCAAATTGGTCTGCTGGGAGATGCCCTTGATCACATCGAGAATATGCCCGATATTGTCGGTGCTGGCGTTCAGCGTTTCGATCTGGGTGCAGGACAGGCTGATCTTCTGCGACAGCTCGGTCATCGCCAGGATAGTTTTTTCCACCACCTGACGCCCGTCATCCGCCTGTTCGCTGGCACCGCTGGCGTGTTGCGAAGCATCGGCGGCATTGCGGGCGATTTCCTGGGTGGCCGCCCCCAGTTCGTTGATCGCCGCCGCCACGCTGTTGGTCCGGGCGCTCTGCTCGTCGGAACCGATAATCGAGGCATTCGAGGAGTTCATCACCCGCTGTGACAGGTCATGCACCTGCCGCGTGGCCGAGGACACCTCACTGATGGAGGCGTGGATCCGCTCGACAAACTGGTTGAAGGAGCCGGCGAGTTCGCCGAATTCGTCCTTGTTCTCGATGGTCAGGCGCCGGGTCAGGTCGCCCTCGCCCTGGGCAATGTCCTGCATCGCACGACCCATGGTGGTCAACGGACGCATCAGGAACTGGATCAACAGGGTCAGCAGCACCGCGATCGCGACCACGGCAATCAACATCGCGATCAACGCCGAAGTCCGGAACTTGCTCAGTGGCGCGTAGGCCTTGTCCCTATCGATGGACAGGCCGATATACCAGTCCGCCGAAGGCAAGCCCGCCACCGGGGTGAACGAGATAATCCGCTCCTGGTTGTTCAGGGTAACTTCCTGGATGCCCTTGGTAATCCGCAGCCCGGAGTTCGGGTAGAGGTCCTTGAGGTTTTTCATCACCTGGCCTTTGTCCGGGCTGACGATCACCTGCCCGTCGCCACTGACCAGGAAGGCCTGGCCAATACCGCCGAAGTCCACCGAGTTGATGATCTTCACCAGGGTTTCCAGGCTCAGGTCACCGCCCACCACGCCCAGCAGTTGCCCGCCGCTCTTTACCGGAAGGGCAATAGTCACCACCAACCCACCGACCGAGGCCATGTAAGGCGGGGTGAGCATGGTCTTGTCCGCCACTACCGCGGACTTGTACCAGGGACGCTGACGCGGGTCGTAACCGTCAGGCATCTTCGCGTCAGGGCGCTGGGTGAAGGTGCCGTCAGTCTGACCGACATAGGTGAACTGGAAGTTGGAGGTCAACGCCGGTTGATCGACCAGGCCCGGGTAGTCGGCCTTGCTGCCCTGATGGGCAACGTTCTGTGCCAGGTTCTCCAGTACCAGGATCCGCCCGCCCAACCAGTTCTGCACGCTACTGGCGGTCAGGTCACCGGCTTGCTGGACGGAGGATTCGAGGTTCTGCCGGATGGTGCTGCGCTGTAGATAGTCGTTGTAGAAGGTGAACAGCGCGAAGGCGAGAACCACGACACCAGAGGCGGCCAAAAGGATTTTATGGCTGAATTTAATATTCATTTCATAGACTTCTTATGCCGAAAGTGGGGATGCGTGCGGGTACAACATTCGTTGTGCGCGTAGGCGAGCTTCTATGGCCGCTCTACTTTGGTGCACGCATTGTCACCATGCTGTCGGCACCATGGAGTGAAAACTTAACTCATTTCAGGAGATGTCAGGAGGCTTTTCTACGGGCCAAAAACAAAACCCCCGTCTGCGTGCGCAGACGGGGGTTTCGGAATTCAATCTTGACGATGACCTACTCTCACATGGGGAAACCCCACACTACCATCGGCGATGCATCGTTTCACTGCTGAGTTC